>CAYRBE010000099.1:0-8365 GCA_964422345.1 uncultured Dechloromonas sp. | reverse complement strand
GCCATCACGCCGGCAGCCAAACCCGAAATGGCACTGGCCACCTTTTACGGCCGCATTGACCTGTTCGCCGAAACCAACTGGGGCGGGACCAAAGGCTCACGCATTTCAATCGAATCAGGCGGCATGAACGGCAGCCGGGTGGGGATCAAAGGGGGGAAAGCCATCAACCCAGAAACCAATTTCATCTATCAAATGGAAACCGGTTTCTACATGAACAACGGCAAACTCGGGCAGTCCGACAGCAACAACACCCGGATCTTTGGCCGGCAGATTTACGCCGGGCTTGATGGCCCCTATGGCAAGCTCACTGTTGGCCGTCAATTTTCACCATTCTTTATGGAAATGATATCGTACGATGCGCTCGAAAACGGCTACGGCGGCCCCACCAACTATGGCACCGTCGAACCCGGCCCCACCCGCTACGACAATTCCATCATTTACGCCACGCCACGCATCAATGGCCTGACCGGCAGCCTCTTCGCCGCACTCAGCGGGCGCACCGGCGGCACCGAACAAAACACCCTCGGCCTCACCCTGAACTACCAAAATGGCCCACTCGGCCTCGGCTTTGGCCACCAATACGACAACCACAACGTCAACACCACCCAAACAGTGAGCAACACCTTTGGCGGTGCGAGCTATCAAATTGGCAAGGTCAAACTATTGGGCGCTATCGCCGGTTACGAAAAAACCCCTGATACCGGCAAAGCGACCGAATGGCGCAGCTGGATGCTTGGTTCGCGAATCGACGTCACGCCAACCGGACAGCTCCGCCTCAACTACAGTGAAGGCCACTCGCAGGATGGCCCGACTAACGACCAGGGACGGATCTACTCTGCGGCGTGGATGGAGTCAATCACCGCCCAGTTCCGAGCCTACCTCGCCTGGTCGAAAAACCAGAACCAGTCCGGATCAGCGCTTGCCCCATCCGGCACCAGCGCCAGCGGCTATTACACGGTTAACCCCGGCGACACCGCCAATGGATTGGCCCTCGGCATTCAGTACATTTTCTGACCTAACCAATCAAAATCATCATGAGCAAAACAGAAAACGCCCCCGAAACTCAGGCCATCAAATTCCTGAAGTCACACAAAGTCGCCTTTTCCAACCATCTCTATGCCTATGAAGAACACGGCGGCACCAAGGTTTCAGCCCGCGAACTCAATGTCGCCGAACATGCCGTGGTGAAAACTTTGGTTTTCGAAGATGAAAACACCAAACCGCTGATCGTCCTGATGCACGGCGACTACAAGGTATCAACCAAGGAACTCGCCCGCCAGATCGGCTGCAAGAAAGTCGAACCGTGCAAACCGGAAGTCGCCAACCGCCACACAGGTTTTCTGGTCGGCGGCACCAGTCCGTTCGGCACCAAAAAGCCAATGCCGGTCTATATGGAAAAGTCTATCCTTGACCTGCCGCTGATCTACATCAACGGTGGGCGGCGTGGCTATCTGGTTGGTGTCCATCCGCACGACATTTTGCGGGTGTTGAATCCGAAAACGGTTGAGGCTGCGCTAAAAAGCTAGCCGCTACTTTGCTTGGCTTTAGGCTATTTTTTACGCAGCCCTTCATGCAACAACTCGTCGAGAAACGCCTGTGCCGGCAGGGAGAGTATTTTGGTGCTCAGATGGACCACATTCCACGCCTGCTTTAGCGGGAAACCTTCGACATTCAGGATGGCCAAACCATCGCCCTCAGGATTATTCCCCAGCGCGTGACGAGACAGCACCGACAAACCCATGCCGCTGGCAACCAGATCACGAATCGCTTCATTGCTGGCGAGTGACAGACGAACTTTGAGCTGGGTGTTCGTATCACGCATGTGTTGATCAATCACGTGGCGCGACCCGGAACCTAATTCACGCAGCAAAAATGGCTCCTTGGCCAGTGCCGTTAGAGAAACCGGCTGACCCACAGCCCAATGTGAGATCGGCGCGATAACGACGTACTCGTTATCGAGAAAAGGCAGCCTGACAATATCCAGATCATTCGGCGGATATGACATCACATAGAGATCGTCCTGATTGTTGCGCAGGCGCTCGACAATTTTTTCACGATTGGCAATCTCCAGCTCGATATCAATCTCCGGATAGCGCCTGCAGAATGCACCCAGCATCCGTGGTAAGAAATACTTGGCGGTGGTCACCAGAGCAACACGCAACTTACCGCGCTTCAAGCCCTTTAGTTCATCGATCGCCGATTCGAATCGGTTCCAGACATCATCCAGAGCACGTACCGTTTTGAGTAACTCCTCTCCAGCGGGAGTCAGTGCGATGTCGCGCCCGGTTTGCTCAAACAGAGGCGAGCCAATGGTGTCGGCAATCTGGCGTATCTGAATGGAAACAGCCGGTTGAGTCAGGTGTAGCGCTTCTGCAGCTTTCGTAAAACTGTTCAGCCGAGCAACGGCAGCAAAGGTTTCCAACTGACGAAAAGTAATACGGCGACGCGGCATATATAAGTCCAAGCAAATCAAACAACACAAATCATTTAATTGGATTTTATGCACATAATAATCCAAAGTGAAGTCATATCTAAAAATGCATTCATCGAAGGATCGCGTTTCAGGAGGATACGACCATGCAAGTCCAAGACAGACTGACTGTTTACGCAAACCCCTCACGCGGCAGCATTCTTCGTGAATTTAGCATTCCCCAAGATAGATTGCCCCGCGACCAGCAGCTAGACCTGCCGGAAATTCAGGAGTCTTTTCGCGTGAATTTCAGCGAAGGTGCATTGGCGGCATCGACTGAAGGTTCGCGCAATGTGCTGCAAACAGCCCGACCCAGCGACGAAGGGGGCGCAGCAGATCTCAAATTGCGGAGTTATCTGGCGATTGCAGCCCTATAGAAAGTTTTTTAACAAACATATAAGCCAAAACAAATACATTGGATTGTTTTGTTTAATTAGACCAAATACTTCATTTCACTCATAGTTCAACCGTCCCTGAACAAACAGAGATGAAACCGAAGTACCACCTCATACACAAGGAGACTCATCATGCGCCACTACCCTTCCGACAGCCCTAAAGCTATGGGCCGCCTCGTTGCTATGACATTGATGGCAGATGGCGCAATCGATTCAAGCGAATTGAAACTGCTTGACCGTAAAAACACGATTCATCGCCTTGGACTGAACCACGAGAGTTTCGACAATTTGATCCACGAGCTGTGTGACGACATGCTAGCCAGCGCTCACCGGACACCGGCAGGACATCTGGAACTGGATCGACCAAGCATCGACCTTTTGCTGGCAGAAGTTAAGCATCCGTTTTTGCAAAAACAGGTCTTGAGAATGATGCTGGATGTTGTGAATGCTGATCACAAGCTGTCCGGCGGTGAGGCCGTGCTGATCGCAGAAGCCATGAGATTTTGGGGAATCGACCTCTATGAAGTTTCTGACAACTCAATCTCCGGCTCAGGCTCACACAAAGGCGATCCGGCAAAACCCACACACGTTCAACACTAAACCTTAGGCCGGTAGTCAAACTCCCGGCCTTTTTTACAAAGAGAAAACATGCCATTCGAGCCCGTCATTCTGTTCTTTATTCTTGGCTTATTGGCTGGAATCATCCGTTCTGATCTAAAAATCCCCGGCGTACTCTATGAGTCAATCAGTATATTTTTACTGCTGGCCATCGGACTCAAAGGCGGCATAGAACTCGCCAAAGTATCTTTGGCCAGCATCGCCGGGCCAGCCTTCATTGTGGTCGCAGTTGCGGCGATTATTCCGCTGCTCGCCTTCCCCATACTCAATCGTATTGGCCGCATGTCACGCGCCGATGCCGCATCCATTGCTGCCCACTATGGCTCCGTCAGCGTCGTAACCTTTGCTGTTGCTGCCAGCTATCTGCTGAGGCTGGACGAACCAGCCGAAGGCTATATGGTGGTATTTCTTGTCCTGCTTGAGTTTCCCGCACTGGTACTCGGGGTGGTACTCGCCCGGCGGACTGGTGGCGATACGCGCTGGGGGCATCTTCTACATGAAGTCTTTTCCGGCAAAAGCATCGTTCTGCTAGTCGGGGGCTTGCTGATAGGCTGGATTGCCGGCGCCGAAGGTATCAAGCCACTTGACCAGTTATTCCTCGATCTTTTCAAAGGCATGCTGGCCTTCTTCCTGCTTGAGATGGGACTGGTTGTTGCCAGCCGTCTGGCAGATTTACGCCGGGCAGGCGCATTTTTAATCTTCTTTGCAGTTGCCATGCCCGTATTCGCTGGCGGACTTGGCATCATCACAGCAAACGTGATTGATCTTTCTGTGGGTGGCGCAGTGATGCTTGCCACACTTTACGCCAGCGCATCGTATATTGCCGCGCCGGCAGCAATGCGAATAGCTATTCCAGAGGCAAATCCGGCATTATCGATCGGGGCAGCGTTGGGCGTAAGCTTTCCATTCAACTTGCTGATTGGCATTCCCCTGTACCACGAAATGGCCGTTCGTTTTGAAGGAGTACTGTGATGGGCGTACAGCTTTCGTCCCGCAAGTTAGTCACCATTGTTTGTGAGGCCAGTCTTGAATCAGCCATTGTCGCTGACCTGCCTGCGTTGGGCATTCGTGGTCACACCATTTCTGACGCTAGGGGCAATGGCGCTCATGGCCGCCGCGATGCCGCCTGGCCCCAAAGTGCAAATATCCGGATCGAAGTGCTCTGTGCCGAAAATACGGCAACAAATCTGCTCGAATACTTACAAAAGACCTACTACGCAAACTATGGCATCGTGACTTTTATGACCGACGTTTCAGTCATGCGACCAGAAAAGTTTTAAAAGCAGTGTAACGACGGGATTCAGATATCATGAATGCTCTTCTAAAGGCCCCAGATTGATCAGTTCCACACGGCCTTTTCAGATCTCTGAGGGGCATCATGTTCGGGTTCTCTTTGCGGAAATACGTCGTCTGGTTTGCCATACTTGCATGCCTCAGCCTTTTATCGGGATGCGGCAATCTAACTAGGTTGGCCAAAGACATTCTGGAAACCGGCGAGCGACTGCGACTGGTTTCAGGGCGCGTTGACTCATCTGTTTGCAACGATTGCGAAGTGATCATTGCCGTCGCCGGTGATGACCAAGGCAAGGAAATACACAACTACCGCGTTTTTGAACGCCCCGGAAACTTTCGTCTGGCCGCGCTGCATGACTCAAAATTTCTGATCGTATTCCAGGACCTTAATCGTGATTTCTCCTACCAGGCCAACGAACCCGCTGTCTGGTACGACCTGTCTAAAACCAAAATCAAGACCCGTGATGTCGCGGACATAGAAATCTCTCTCCGAGGCCCATCCGCCCTCCCGGTGCCGCCAGCACTGGAGAGGCTATTTGATTTTCGTGGCAACTCCCTCGGCAAGATTGACGTGCAAGCAGGGAACGTGCAGTCACTTACAGATGAAATTTTTAGTAAGGAATCAGCAGTGATGGGCATGTGGGAGCCCATAGGATTCATGAAATCAGGTCGGGCCGGGATATTTTTTCTTGAGCCTTACGATCCGACGCGAATTCCAGTGCTATTTGTGCACGGCATAAATGGCACGCCACGCAACTTCACGTCGATGATCAACGCCATTGACCATCAAAAGTATCAAGTCTGGGTTCTGAACTATCCAAGCGGCTTGGATTTACGGGCGCTTGGCGACGGCATGGTCGGCATACTGGCGGAACTACGGCACCGTTATGGCTTCAATACGCTGCATTTTGTGGCGCACAGCATGGGCGGGCTGATGGTTCGCGAGTACATGGCGGAATGTGTGCGTTCACATGGCTGTGATTACGCAGGCAATTTCATTTCGATTTCTACACCTTACGGTGGCGTTGCAAGTACCGCAATGTGGATCGACTACGCGCGCGTGGTGATGCCGGTCTGGCGAAATCTCGTACCTGACGGGCCTTTCCTGAACGATCTATTTATTCGCCCGCTACCGCCCGGCGTGCGCCAAACCTTAATAGTCAGCTATCGCAACGTATCGCGATTTAGCCGCGACAGCGGTGACGGGGTAATACCGCTGGAGAGTCAATTAAGACTCGAAGCACAAAGACAGGCTGTGGCTATTCGTGGGTTTAATGAAGATCACAACAGCATTCTGGAGAGCAAAGAGGTTCATTTTGAGGTGAACAAAGCCTTGCGTGAACTCAACCCAAGCACGCCCAACGGAGAGCGATCAAACTGACCGCTCAATAATCACCCCAACCCGCTTCACCCCCGGCATCATCCCGAGCTTGGCGACCGATACCCGCACCCACTGGGCCGCAAAGTTTTCCAACAACCAGGTAGCGATGTGCTCGGTCAGTTTTTCCAGCAGATTGAAGTGGCTGGCAGCGAGGTCAGCCCGCAGTCGTTCGACGACGACAGTGTAAGACGGTATCGCGAATTTCATCGCTTGCCCCAACTGAGGTAGTCGACAGCAATTTGTACCCTCCCTATTCAACTACGCCTTAAACGCCGAACAATTTTCATCACGGCGCGCCACAAACTCTTCCTCAGTTTTACCTGTCCACACCCAGGGAGCGAATATCCATTACGCCAATCCGGACAATATTCGATGTAGCGCAAGTACATCGGGTCAGAATTAACTTTCACTTGCCAACGCTCCGACATCGCATGTGGAAGAGTTGACCTGTTGGCAACACCTCGAACGGAATCCCAAGCACCTGATCCAAGACCTGATATCAGATTTTGTAAAATTTCGGCTGCAATTGGAGGAGTTTCATCTTTATGTATCAGATCTCCGCTCATGTAGACATAGTCCAATAAATTACCAATATGAAGAAACGAGTTCGGATAGCCAATTCCGCAAAACCATAGTTGCCGCCCGATCGACCGCCAACAAACTCTTAGTAAAATACCGAAAAGCGCTAACGAATATACCCAATGCCCCCTGTGCTCATTTGCCAGGTACATATGATTAACGTGACACAACACATATGGCACGCCATGATCAGATATTTCATCCGTAACGATAGCAACCACACTGCCAACTAGCTGATGCTCTATTGAATAAAGCAGCCTGACGTATTCCGACTTGCGGCAGAACCGACAAAAACCCTCATATTCAGACGCCAAATCAACACTTGGCTTGCTTTGAACAACTGAACAACGTAATTCATACATCGCTTTTAATGTAGCGCCATTCAGTTCATGGCCAGCAAATGCAACGAGCTTTAATTTTGCGCGAGTCATCTATCAATAATTGAATAATGCAATAAGTTTATCGAAGACCGCCTGACTCATTTCAAGTAAAAACTGGCAGCAAAAACCACCCCGACAACCAATAGCCGGGGCAGATTTAATCTCTATCAATAAACTTTGCCGCAATTAAAGACCATGTAGTCTGCCTGGGAAATACTGTCCTTCCCATTTGAAAGCATCTGTTTCATTAATTGATTTCGCGCTAAGACAAACTCATCCAAGCTTAACTTGGCATCCAAATTGGCATCCATAGTTTTGAAACGAGCTTGGCGAAAATGCGAGATTTCATTAGGAGAGACTTTTTCATCTCCATTAACATCGGCGCGGTCGAACAAAGATTTGACTTGTCTGTTATCAACCTGACCAGATACTGCTGCAGGTTTCGTAGTATTTTTTCGGCCCATATCCGAGACCCAGTATTCAACATACTCACGCAGATTCACGGTGCCACTCCCATCACGATCAATATCCATAAAAATAGATTTTGTTCGCGCCTGATACTCCTCAGGGCTAACACTCCCACTTCTGTCGGCATCCGCTTTATAAAAAGCCACAATCCTGTTCATGCCACACTCATCACGCGATAGAAAATTATCTCCATCCGCATCAAATTTCACGAAAACAGAATTTGTTTTGCTCTTCGGCTCATCCTTTGCCAATGCAGTTGTATGGTAGCCCCCCAATATGAGGCAAGCCATAGAAATAAGTGTTCTGGTAAGAGTGCTTAGCATCATTGAATTCCTTTTCTCATATTGATCCGAAAATATTTAAGCTGTCGCGTAGTATCGGAAACAAAGACCTCACAGCCCATCGACACAATTCACACCGTGAAGCAAAATTTGATCTCAGTCAACCAAATTACTTTCGGAACAAAAGTCACAGGGATGCCATCCACGGATCGCACAACAAGCATGATCAATTATCGCAATAACTTCCAATTCAGCCGGGAGAGCGGGATTGGGTGATCCCCGCAGGAAAGCTAGTTACGACTCGAAGCACAGAGGCTGGCTGTGGCTATCCGAGGTTTTAATGAAGATCACAACAGCATCCTGGAAAGCAAAGAGGTTCATTTTGAGGTGAACAAAGCCTTGCGTGAACTCAACCCAAGCACGCCCAACGGAGAGCGATCAAACTGACCGCTCAATAATCACCCCAACCCGCTTCACCCCCGGCATCATCCCGAGCTTGG
>CAYRBE010000098.1:0-8394 GCA_964422345.1 uncultured Dechloromonas sp. | reverse complement strand
ATGCCCTTGCTGATGCAGGGCGAGGGGAGCAAGAACGATCTGCTGCAGCGCTTCCGGCACATGGGCAACGCTATTCTGGTTGGCAGCCAGAGCTTCTGGGAGGGCGTCGATGTCCGGGGCGAGGCTTTGTCGTTGGTCGTGATCGACAAGATTCCCTTTGCGCCGCCGGATGACCCGGTGCTTTCAGCGCGGATCGAGCAGATGAAGCAGCAGGGGCGTAATGCCTTCATGGAGTACCAGTTACCGCGCGCCGTGATTAACGTTAAACAGGGTGCTGGGCGGCTGATTCGCGATGAAACCGATACCGGGGTGCTGATGATCTGCGACCCGCGTCTGCTCTCCAAACCTTATGGTCGGCGGGTCTGGCAAAGCCTGCCGGCGATGAAGCGGACCAAAGAGTTGTCCGATGTGCTCGATTTTTTTGCCCGGAGGAATGAGGGTGTTTGATCGTAATGCCTTGAATGCCGCGCTGGCTTTGGCTGCCGGAGTTGATCTTGATGTTTTGATCGAAAGCCATTCCTCGCTGTTTTCGGCAGCTGAAGTCAGGGTTTCACCCACCGATTTGCACGCAATGGCAACGCTGATTCAGGCGATTGAATCGGTGGTCGCCATGCCGGCCTATCAGCAACGCGTGCTGGCTGGCGCACCCGAAAGTGCACAGCAGCCAGTGGCAGCGCGTAGTGTGTTTTTTGGCTATGACTTTCATCTTTCCGCCGAAGGGCCGAAGCTGATCGAGATCAACACCAATGCCGGTGGCGGCATGCTCAACAGCCGCTTGCTTGCAGCGCACGGTGAACTGGCCGCAGCGCAGCAGGTCGAAGATGCGTATGTCGCCATGTTCCGCAGCGAATGGCGCTTGATGCGGGGTGATCTGCCCCTGCGGCGGATTGCGATTGTCGATGAACACCCGGCAACGCAATATCTTGCCCCCGAGTTTGCCCTGTTCCGCAATCTCTTTGAGGCCCACGGCATTGCCGCTGTGATCGCTGACCCGAGCGAGTTGACTCGCGACGGTAATCGCCTGCTGCATCAGGGCGAGGTGGTTGATCTGGTGTACAACCGGCTGACCGACTTTTCACTGAATGCTACGGTGCACAGCGATTTAAGGGCAATTTCCGAGGCTGGCGGCGTGGCCATTACACCGCATCCCCGCGCCCATGCGCTTTATGCCGACAAACGCAACCTGATGTTGTTGTCCGACCCGGCTGTTCTGTGTGAGATGGGGGTTGGTGAAGCCGTTCAAACCACGCTGCTCGCCGGGATTCCCTCCACCGTTGTCGTTACCGCCGAGGCCAGAGAGCAATTCTGGAGCGAGCGCAAGCGCTGGTTCTTTAAACCGGCGGTCGGTTATGGCAGTCGCGCGACCTATCGTGGTGACAAGCTGACCAAGCGAGTTTTCGAGGAAATTCTGCAGGGCGGCTACATCGCGCAGGAGGTCGTCCCGCCCTCTGAAACCATGGTTGAGGTGGATGGCGTGGCTCAGGTAATGAAGGCTGATATTCGCGCCTATGTTTATCAAGGCACAGTCCAACTCTTCGCAGCACGGCTCTATCAGGGGCAAACGACCAATTTCCGGACACCGGGTGGCGGCTTTGCACCGGTCTTCCCGGTAAGTTCTGCCTCGTAAGCGAGTAAAATCGCGGTATGAAAGTATTTGGCATCGCCGGTTATTCCGGCTCCGGCAAGACCACCTTGCTGGAAAAACTAATTCCCCAGTTCACCGCACGCGGCCTCAAGGTCTCGGTGATCAAGCACGCCCATCATGGTTTCGATATTGACCGGCCGGGCAAGGACTCCTACCGTCACCGCGAAGCCGGTGCCAATGAGGTGCTGCTCTCCTGCAACGACCGCTGGGCCTTGATGCACGAGCGGCGTAATGATGGTGATGTGACCCTTGATGAACTGATCGGCCGTCTCGCGCCGTGCGACTTGGTCCTGATCGAGGGTTTCAAACAGGAACCGGTGCCCAAGCTGGAGGTTTATCGTCCGGAAAACGGCAAGCCGCCACTCTTCCCCGAGCGCAGCGACATCGTGGCTGTGGCCACCGATGCCGAGATCGAGACCAGTCTCCCCAAACTCCCGTTAAACGACATTGGCGCAATCGCCGATTTTGTGATGAAAACGCTTCAACTGCAGGAACGCCCATGCTGACCTTTGAACAAGCTCTGGAAAAATTGCTCACTGCCGCTCAGCCGGTGGAAGAAGTCCGTTCGCTCCCTTTGACTGCCACGGCAGGCCGGGTTTTAGCCGTTTTGCAACAGTCCACCGTAGCAGTCCCGCCGCTCGATAATTCGGCGATGGATGGCTACGCGGTTCGGGTTGCTGACATCACTTCGGTTGGCGTGTGCCTGCCAGTCAGCCAGCGGATTCCGGCAGGTACGGTGGGGACTACCCTGCAGCCGGGCACCGCCGCCCGTATTTTCACTGGTGCGCCTGTGCCAGCGGGGGCTGATGCGGTGGTGATGCAGGAGTTGTGCGAGCACGGCGAGGGCGGGGTGGTGATCAACTACATGCCCCGGATGAATGAAAATATTCGCCGCGCCGGGGAAGATATTTCGGTTGGTGCAAGCATCCTCCAGCCCGGCCAGAAATTGCGGCCGCAGGATGTCGCGCTGGCCGCATCGGCTGGTTTGCCAGAATTGCCGGTCTATCGCCGGGTGCGGGTCGGCATTTTCTTCACCGGCGACGAGCTGGTTCAGCCGGGCGAGCCGCTGCCACCGGGGGCGATCTATAACTCGAATCGCTATGCTTTGAGAAGTCTGCTCGAAGGCATGGGCTGCGAAGTGCGTGACCTCGGCACCGTGCCGGACAGGCTGGATGCAACTCGTGATGCCCTGCGTCGTGCGGCGGCAGACAATGATCTGATCATTACCAGCGGTGGCGTTTCAGTCGGCGAGGAAGATCACGTCAAACCTGCCGTTGAAGCTGAAGGCAGCCTTGATATGTGGAAAATCGCCATCAAGCCCGGTAAGCCGCTGGCCTTTGGCGATGTTCGACGCAGTGCCGATCATGGCGGCGGCAAGGCTTGGTTTATCGGACTACCGGGTAATCCGGTGTCGGCGATGGTTACTTTTTTAGTTATGGTTCGCCCATTTATTCAACGTTTGCAGGGTATTACCGAGGTCACCCCGCGTAGCTTCGCGATGCGGGCAGATTTTGACTGGCCAAGGCCGGACAAGCGGGTAGAGTTCCTGCGCGGGCGGATCAACCCGCAGGGTGGGATCGAACTTTTCCCGAATCAGGGTTCGGGCGTGGTCACCTCCTTGTGCTGGGGTGACGGCTTGGTTTTCAATCCACCAAGTCAGGCAATTAATCAGGGCGATACCGTGCGTTTTGTCCCCTTTGCGGAGCTGTTGTCGTGAGTATTCAGGTTTTATATTTCGCCAGTTTGAAAGAGGCCTTGGGTAAATCGAGCGAAAGCTTTGAGCTGCCGGCTGGCATCGCCACCGTCGGGGCTTTGCGCGACTGGTTGGTGGCCGAAGGACGTGGTGCGCTGGCGACCGCCAAAAATCTGCGTTGTGCAGTCAATCAGGATATGGCCGGGCTTGATGCGCCGGTCAGGGAAGGCGACGAAATCGCCTTCTTCCCGCCGGTTACCGGCGGTTAAAAAGGAAAAGTAATGTCGATTCAATGGTTCCCGGGGCACATGACCTCGGCCCGCAAGAAGGCCGCCGAAACCTTGGCCATGGCCGATGTCGTGGTCGAAGTACTTGATGCCCGCCTGCCGCAGGCAAGTAGCAATCCGATGATTCACGAGCTGCGCCGGGGCCGTCAACGGCCTTGTCTGAAATTGCTCAATAAGGCCGACATGGCCGACCCGGTAGCGACCAAGGCCTGGCTGGATTACTTTGCCAAGCAACCCGGCGTGATGGCGGTGGCAATTTCCAGCAAGAAATACAGCGATGTCGCGAGGATTCCGGCCCTGGCGCAAAAGCTCGCACCCAGCCGTTGCGATGCGGTCAAGCCCTTGCGGCTGATGATCATGGGGATTCCCAACGTCGGTAAATCCACGCTGATGAATGCGCTGGTCAAAAAGAAAGTCGCCGCAGTGGGCGATCAGCCGGCCGTGACCAAGAGCCAGCAGCGCATTGACATCAGCTCGCGGCTGACGATTTACGATACGCCTGGCATGCTCTGGCCTAAGATCGAACACCCGATTGATGGCCTGATGATGGCGGCCAGCCATGCGGTTGGCGTCAATGCCTATTTTGGTGAAGAGGTTGCGACTTTCCTCACCGATTATTTGCTCGTGCATTACCCGGCGCTGCTCTCGGCACGCTATGGTTTTTCAACCGAAGGTATGGACGGTGTGGCTGTACTCGAAGCCGTCGCCAAGAAGCGCGGTTGCCTGATCAAGGGCAGTGGTGGTGAGTATGATCTGGAAAGAGCAGCCGCCATGCTGCTTACCGACTACCGTTCCGGCGCCATTGGTCGGATTAGTCTGGAAACGCCTATTTTGCGCGAAGAACGCGCTAGACAGCTCGCAGAAATGGGGATCACGGAGACTGCTGCGGTGGACCCGCTGGAGGACTAAAAATGGCCAAGGATGAGCAATTTGAGCAAGGCTTGCAGATGCGCCAGCAGGTCATGGGTGAGGCATTTGTCGCCAAAGCCTTTGCCAATGTTGATGCCTTCACCGCCCCCTTGCAGGAGTTTGTAACGCGCAATGCTTGGGGAACCACCTGGTGTCGTGACGGGCTCGATCTGAAAACCCGCAGTCTGCTCACCATCTCAATGCTGACCGCACTGGGCCGGGCGCAGGAAATCAAAGGCCACGTTCGTGGCGCAATCAACAATGGCGCCACGATGCAGGAAATTCAAGAAGTTTTATTGCATGCCGCAATCTATTGTGGCATGCCTTTGGCGATTGATGCCTTCCGTTCAGCCCATGAGGTGCTGAAGGAAATGGGCCAGATTACCGAGTAAGGTAGAAGGCCTTTAAACGTACTTGTGTCAATGGATTTTGCCGGTGATCGAGGTTGATAACTTTGCGTCATCAATCCATTTTTTAGCCTGATCCATTGTCTGAAACAAGCGATTGTTCCAAGGGCTGCCAATCCGTTCCATCTCTTCGATGTAATGTTTAACCAGTTCGGAAAAAATCGCATCCTGGGTGATAAATGCTGCATTTAAATGTTTGATGTAATTGCTTGCGGCGGTGTCGGTATGGGCCATTTCTGAGGCTTCAGTAGCATCGACTTCAAAACTGGTCATTTCGGTAAAGTCCCAAAATGCTTCTTTGACGTAATCAGAGCGATGATCGTTGTAGAAGGCATTTGTCGCCATATTCAGTTCGTCAAAATCAACCTTGCCAAAAAATTGACAAACTATCTTTGTTGGGGATTCCCAATTGAGCTGGTATGGCATGAACTAAACTCACATTGTAATTTTAATGACATATTACAATTTTATCATATTGCTTGACTAGCCTCTGCCTCTGGTAGGCTGTTATTTTGCCGGCGCTGCCAGATAGCAAACTGGGTTGATATACCCCTACTTTTTCCACTTTGCCCAAGGGTCTGCGTCAGCTTGTGCTGAAACGTTATCGTTTCTTTTGCTACGTCTCTCCGGGCTGGGACGATGGCCAGCTTCCATGTCATGCCGTGCAGTTTTTAGTGCACGTTTTTCACGTAGTCGGTCAGCGTCTTCCAGACTCAGTTCAGCGGGCATGCCCGGTTTTTGATTCGGCGGCACGATGCGATCTCTGGGGGGCAATTCAAACTGCTCTGCAGAGGCGCGTGGTAGGCCTTTGAACTGATACAAATAAAAGGCTTCAACCTTTTCACGCGCCCAGTCTGTTTTTTTAAGAAATTTGACGCTGGATTCAATGCTTGGCTTGGTATTGAAGCAATTGATATTCAAATAGGCAAAGAGAATATCAAAACCGTAGTGATCGACGATTTCAATCAACAGTTCTTTTAAACCCACACCGTGTAGTGGGTTGTTTTGATAAATGGTTTCGTTATTCATGATGAGATCAGGTGGTAAGTGAGTTTCGGCATAATACTTGGCAGGAAATGGGGTAAAAGTGGGTGAAAAAACGCCTCAAAAAGCTGCCAGGGCGGATTTTAGACGCGGAGCAGCGCGATCTTCAGCGGTGGCTGGCCATCGTGGCTGGGGAAGTCGGCTTCGGGCGTAATCCACTCCAGTTCTCGTATCGTCCGTCCAGCTTTGGTTGCACAGCGCTGAAGTTGATCGGCCCAGACGTCGCGGGAGATTTGCGCCGCGTTATTGCAGCAGATCAAGGTCCCACCCTCAACGGTGCACAGCAAGGCAAGCTTCATCAGGGCAGGGTAGTCGTTGATGATATCAACTACGCCAAAGGCACTTTTGGCATAGCGTGGCGGGTCAAGAAAAACCAGATCGAAGGCCTTCTTTTCAAGTTTGGGGAAAGCAGGCATTTTCTTGCCGCGCACCATTCCAGGCTGTTTGATTCCAGCCATTTGGCGCATCGCCGCAAAGGCATCGCTTTGAACATAACGCATGCGAATCGGCAACTCGTTCAGGCGCGCATTTTCTTTGCCGATATGAATGTTCGATTCAGAAAAATCGACATTGACGACATGCGTCGCGCCTGAACTCGCAGCCACAACGCCCACGCCGCAGGTGTAGGCGAACAGATTGAGCACGGATTTTCCGGCTGCTTCCTGTTTGACTCGACGCCGGCCGGCGCGCATGTCAAGGAAGAGCCACGGGTCTTGCCCGTGATGGCGCCCTTGAATGGCGTAACGTAGCCCGAGTTCGCTGAATTCCCGTGGCTTATGCGCTTCATTGAGTACTTCCGGCGGGAGCGGGTTGGAAATGCGTGAATTTGCCCGGCTCCGGTCGTTGTAAATGGCGACTAGGCCAGGCTGGGCAGCTGCGTAAAAGTTCTCGATTTCGCTCCGGTCATGGCCATCCAGCGTCTGATGAAAAGTCTGGATTAGGAGCAGTTCACCGTAGCAGTCTACGGTCAGGCCAGGAAACCCCTCCGTGCTGCCATTGAACAGGCGATAAGCGTTGGTATTTTCAGCCTGCAGGCTGGCTATCAGTGCCTCGCGAGCAGTGAACGCGGTTTGCAGCAGGTCGGTCAGGGAAGCTTGAGTCATGGTGTTTCCAGTGGGATTGTAGCCACCCGCGTGAAAACGACGGAAAGCAGATAGGCCGCCATTTTAACGGATGATCTCAGCCCCGTCCGGTTTAGGCCACTTGTATCAGCACGGGCCAGATTTTCCAATGGCCGCAGGCGGAACGGGCGCGGCGTTCTGAACCATCCCAGCCACCACCGAGACAGTTGCCAGTCACTGTTTCGGCCTCAATCAGCACACTGTCCGGGACCGAATCTACCTGTCGCGGGCCTTGCCAGCGCTCACAACTGGCGCAACGCTTGCGATCAACTGCCTGTGTCAGCAAGTCTTGGCGCTGCGGCAGGCAGCGATGGTTTGGGTCGCAGGTACAACTTCGCCACCACTCTTGATCCAGCCCTTGATGCCATCTTTGACGTTATAAACCTTGGTGTAGCCCGCTTGCTGCGACAAAAATAGACTGACTGGCTTGGTCCGGTTGCCGCTACGGCAGATGACGATGACCGGTTGTTCTATTTTGGCAACGGGAAACACCTTGCTGAGCCAGGCTGGGGCATCGGTGCGGCCGCGCTCATCAAAGAAGGTGAGCAGGGTGCTTCCCTTGATGATGCCCGTTTCTTCCCATTCGGCCTGTGTCCGAATATCAATCACCGGGACGCCGCTTTTAACCAGCTTGTCGAGTTCTGCATTGCTGATATCAATCACTTCAGCGTGAGCCAATGCGGCGCTAAGGGAAAGAATTAGGGTAGTAATCAGGCGGCGCATGGTGATCTCGCTCAAGGGTTAATCAGGAAGGGCTAATTATACTAATTCAGTCGTCAGCAGTATTCTGACGCTTGCTTTGACTCAAAGGGGGCGTGAGTGTTCAAGCTAATTTTCTGTTGTTGGTGTGTCGTGTTCTCGCCACTGGTTTTGGCTCAAAGTGTCGCATTTATTAATCCGGGCAAGACCGATGAAGTGTATTGGGTCACGTCTGCCCGTGCGATGGAGGCTGCGGCAAAAAGTCTGGGTATATCGATTGAGGTTCACTACGCCCAGCGTGACCATACGCGAACACTTGATATTGGCCGTGAGTTGGCATCCCGCCCGGCTGAAAAACGTCCGAATTACGTGGTTTTTTCAAATGATTATGCGACGGGCCCCGAACTCCTGCGCTTGTTTGATTCTGCCGGGATTAAAGTATTCATGGCCTATAGCGGGATTGTTCATGGCACAGACCGCGAAAGTGTCGGGCGACCCCGTGAGCGTTTCAAGGGCTGGATCGGTTCGCTTGAGCCACGCGCCGAAGATGCAGGTTACCTCACTGCCCGCGCCTTGATTGTCGAAGGAA
>CAYRBE010000097.1:0-8575 GCA_964422345.1 uncultured Dechloromonas sp. | reverse complement strand
GCAAAATCAGCCAGTATTCTTCATCATCATGCTCGTCAAGGCGAAAGCTGACCCAGAATCCGGGCACACCATCCACACTGGCTGCAATACGGGTATGGCTGCCCAGCCGTGTCTCTAGTTCGCGGCGGAGTAAATTTAGAAAACGCGTCTCCGTCATCGGCTCGATTTCGTCGTGTGACTCCGCTGGTAGTAGGCGGATGCCTTCGCGGGTCGAGAACTCGTTAAAAAGCGCAAGGCGCTTGTCTGGCGCGGCGGCAAACAATGAGGCGCGGATCAGATTGACGGCCGAAGCGGCAAGTTGCGCCGATTCTCTGGCTCGTGGTTCGGCATCAATAAAACGGAACAGGCTGAGCCACGCCGCCGTGGTTAGCATGACTAATAGTGCCAGCAGCAGAAAGGTGCGTGCCAGCAGGGTGCGCGGCATCATGCTTCGCGGCTGGCGCCGTCAGGGACAAAGACGTAACCAAAGCCCCAGACAGTTTGCAGGTAGCGTGGCTGAGTTGGGTCGGCTTCGATCAGTTTGCGCAAACGGGAAACCTGAACATCAATGGCGCGATCAAATGGGCCTTGCTCACGACCACGAGCCAGCGTCATCAGTTTGTCTCGCGACAGCGGCTGGCGTGGATGCTGAAGCAGCACCTTAAGGACCGCAAACTCTCCGGTGGTGAGCGGTAGCAGTTCATCGCCGCGTTTAAGCGTGCGTGCCGCAAGATCAACTTCAATCTTGCCAAACATAATGGGCGCATCGTCTGCCTGCGGCGCACCCGGCGGGGCACTTCCCTGACGGCGTAAGACCGCATGAATCCGCGCCAGCAATTCTCTGGGATTGAATGGTTTGGGCAGGTAGTCGTCAGCCCCCATTTCCAGCCCGATAATTCGGTCAATTTCATCACCCTTGGCGGTGAGCATGATGATTGGGGTTTTGTCACCTATGCCACGCAAACGGCGACAAATGGCCAGGCCGTCTTCACCGGGCATCATCAGATCAAGAATAATCAGATGAAAATGGTCGCGGGCGCGGATTTTATCCATCTGCTGCCCATTAGCGGCGGATTTAACGTCAAATCCCTGCTCGCCCAAATAGCGAGTCAACAAGTCGCGCAGGCGGGCATCATCATCTACAACAAGTAAGTGGAGGCTAGGCTGGTTCATGCGCTATAGGATATGGGTAGATGAAAATGGATGCTGGTTAAATGGTAACAATATTTTATGCTCAGGCTATCAGGAAACAATTCTTTACATCTTGCACGCGCAGCCGGGTGGCTGAAAGCGGAAAATGAAGCCTGAAGACATTCTGAAAATACTGGCTCGATGAAACGTTACCGTCTGCTCCCGCTGTTATGGCTCTGTCTGCTAAGTATTGCAGGTGGTGCTACAGCACAGACTACGTGGCACGATCTGCCACCGGAAGAGCGTCGCCAATTGCGTCAGCAAATGCGTGAGCATTGGGCTCAGGAGCGTGGCGATCGTCCGGAAGAAAACCGCCGCCGCTGGCAGGACGTGCCGCCGGAAGAGCGTCAGCGTCTACGCGAGGAAATGCGTCAGCAAAGGCATCGCGAAACGGCTGGTGAAGGATTGCGTGATCAGCCTCGTGAACGGCCAAATCATCCCCCGCCTGCACGCTGATCGCAGCAGCCCGGCCAGACCTCCGGTAAAATGATTAACTATGGATATTTTGGCTCTAGAAACCTCAACCGAACTTGGCTCTTGCGCACTTTGGCGCGATGGCGTTGTGGTCGAAAAATTTTGTCCGGCAGGGCAGTCTCACTCTGAAACTCTGCTGCCTTTGCTTAGGGATATGCTCAGTGAGGCTGGGCTGACGGTAGCGCAACTCGATGGCATCGCCTTTGGCGTCGGGCCCGGCGCTTTTACCGGCCTGCGCGTTGCCTGCGGTATCGCACAGGGCTTGGCTGTTGCCAACAATATTCCGCTATTTCCGGTAGTCAGCCTTGAAGCAATGGCTGAAGCCCTTGGGGCTGAACGGGTTGTTTCGCTACTTGATGCCCGGATGGGCGAGGTTTATGCCGCCTGTTATGTGCGAACAGGCGATGCTTATGTTCTAAATGGACAGATCCTTGTGGCATCACCGGCTGATGTTGTCTTGCCTGATACTGAAGGCTGGCAGGTTTGTGGCAATGCAGCTGCGGCATATCCCGTGCTGAAACAAAGGCTGATTGACCTTGGTTTGGCTTTTGATTCCCAAGCATTGCCAACGGCTGCTTCGCTGGCCCGATTGGCAGCGCCGCGGGCGGCACGAGGCGAGGGTATTGATGCCGCGCTCGCGGCCCCCTTGTACATTCGTGACAAAGTTGCCAAAACGGTTGCAGAACGCCTGAGCGAAGGCGGGCGGGCATGAATGAATTGAATATTTCCGCCGAGTTTTTCCCAATGAACGAGCGTGATCTCGATGCCGTCACAGCACTTGAAGCTACGCTGCAAGTTTTTCCATGGTCGCGCGGTAATTTTTCAGACTCACTTGCCGTCGGTCATAGCGTCTGGGTATTGCGGCTAGGTGGTGAGTTGATTGGGTTTTCGGTGGTAATGGCAGTGATTGATGAAGGGCATTTGCTCAATATTGGTGTCTGCGAACGCTATCAAGGGCAGGGCTATGGGGCGCGTTTGCTCCGTCATGCAATGGAGAATGCCCGGCAAAATGGTGCTCGCAAGCTCTTCCTTGAAGTTCGCCCATCGAATCAACGAGCTGTTGCGCTGTATCAGCATTTTGGCTTTCGTCAGATTGGCCTGCGCAAAGGCTACTACCCTGCAGCCTTGGGGCGCGAAGATGGACTGGTTTTTGACAAGGAATTGGCATGACTTTGAGCCGCGAGCAAATGCTGGTCGAAATGGGGATTTCACCACTTTGGATTGAGCGCGAACCGGGCAGCCATTTGCGTACGTCGCCAACGATCGCAGTGGAGTCACCACCGACAGTTGTTGCCAAGGCCAATCCATTGCAAGTGGCTGAAAAACCGCTACCAGTGATCACGCTACCATCGGTACAACCGAACGTTCCGCCGCAAGAGATTGTTTTGCCGGATACGGTGCACGGCGAAAATTGGCCAAAACTGGCTGCGCAGGTTGCGGCATGTCATGCCTGCCCGTTGTCTCAACAACGCAAGCAGGCAGTACTAGGTATTGGTGATAAAAATCCTGATTGGCTCTTTATTGGCGAAGCGCCCGGTACAGAGGATGATACTCAGGGCGAACCATTTGTAGGTCAGGCCGGGCAATTGCTCGACAACATGCTGGCTGCACTAGAGATTAATCGCCACAACAAGGTTTATATCGCCAATGCGGTGAAGTGCCGGCCGCCCGGAAATCGCTCCCCGGAGCCGGTCGAGGTGACGACTTGCCGACCTTATCTAGAGCAACAGATCACCTTGCTCAAGCCAAAAATTATTGTGTTACTTGGAAAAGTGGCGCTTAGCTGCCTATTGAAGGAAGACAAAACACTGGCTTCGATGCGTGGAACTCGCTTTGAGTATGCCGGCATTCCTGTTGTGGTGACTTACCACCCACTCTATTTATTACGCAACTTGCCGGACAAGGCTAAGGCTTGGGAAGACTTGGTCTTTGCCCGGAGGTTGTTAAGTCAGCAAACTGATCAGAAACCGGAACCATCGCTACCGTTTTAGTGATGGTTTGAGTCTTCGAGGTGCGCAACATCATCCTGCACCTTCTGGTTCGCAAGATGTCGTTGATGGATAAAATACATCAAGCCGCTGACAAATAAGCCGAATAGTGTAATGACTATGTAGATTGAGACATCCAGCTTGATCATCAGGTAATACAAGCTGGTCATTACCAGAATGGAAATATTTTCATTGAAATTTTGCACTGCAATTGAGTGACCCGCCCCCATCAGGATATGGCCGCGATGCTGCAATAGCGCATTCATAGGAACCACAAAGAACCCTGAGAGGCCGCCAATGACGATCAGTAATGGAACGGCGATCCACATATCGCTCACGAAATTCATGACCAAAACAATCAGTCCCATTGCGATACCGAGCGGGATAACCCGTACTGATTTACGCATCGTAATGAATCTCGCTGCAATGATCGCACCGCCGGCCACTCCGATGGCCACCACACCCTGCAGCATTGAAGACTGTGAAAGATTAAGGCCCAGTGCCACTTCCGCCCATTTGATGACGATAAATTGCAGTGTTGCACCAGCCCCCCAGAACAGCGTAGTGACTGCCAGGGAGATTTGACCAAGCTTGTCACGCCAGAGCAGCGATAGGCAGTGATTAAATTCGTGAATCAGGTAGAACGGATTTTTCTTCAACGGTTTATGGTCAACGCCGGTGTCCGGGACATACAAATTGAAGATCGCAGCCAGAATATAAAAAAAGGCAACGAACGAGAGTGCCATTTCTCCGACTGTATCAATACCGGTATCAATTACCGGCAAATCGAAAGACAGAAGGCTTTGAGCAATTTCCGGGCGAATCAATGTGCCACCAACCACAACCCCAAGAATAATGGCCCCAACGGTCAAGCCTTCGATCCAGCCATTGGCAACGACGAGGAGGCGACTCGGGAGATATTCGGTCAAGATGCCGTATTTGGCAGGGGAATAGGCGGCGGCGCCGAGGCCAACTACCGCGTAAGCAATCAGCGGATGCACACTAAAGAACATCAGGCTGCAGCCAAAAATTTTGATCCCGTTGCTAATGAACATGACTCGCCATTTCGACATCGAGTCGGCAAAGGCACCAACAAATGCAGCGAGCAGCACATAAGACACGGTGAAAAATGTCTTAAGCAATGGCTCGTATTCCGTTGGGGCCTGCATTTCGCGCAGGGCTGCAATGGCGACAATGAGCAATGCATTGTCAGCAAGCGCTGAAAAAAATTGCGCTGCCATGATGATGTAGAAACCGAATGGCACGTCTTAGTTTGTCTCGTTATTGATTTCGTCGAGGTTTATACCACGGATACCAAATGGCGCAAGGCTTGCGGTTTTGGTGATGTTGTGATTAAAACCTAGAAATCACCTCCCACAAATGTTGCTAATCCTCTCACTGGCATACAATTCCGACCTTGCCTCACATTGCCCTTAGGGAGAGTTCATCATGGCTGATCGGCGTTTGCAGGTCTTTCATGCGGTTGCCAAATATTTGAGTTTCACCCGTGCTGCTGATGCCTTGTTTATGACTCAGCCGGCGGTGACCTTCCAGATCAAGCAAATCGAAGAGGAATTTAATACCCGTTTATTTGAGCGGCGACATGGCAGTATTTCCCTGACCCCGGCCGGTGACCTAGTATTGTCCTATGCCGAAAAGATATTGGCTTTGTCGGATGAAATGGAAACCCGGATCAGTGAGATGACTGGGGAGATGCGTGGCACATTACAACTTGGTGCAAGCACAACCATCGCCGAGCATCTTTTGCCCAAGGCGCTAGGGGAATTTAATGCGCTCTATCCCTTGGTTCGAGTGCAGTTAACTGTTGCCAATTCAGAAAGCATTGAAAGTCAGGTGAGCGAACATAGGCTGAATGTTGGTCTGATTGAATCTCCTGCCAAAACTATCGGGCTGAGCAGTGAAGTTTGTTGTAGTGATGAAATGTGGGTGATTTGTGCATCAAATCACCCACTGGCTGAGCGCGATACTGTTACGCCGAAGCTGTTGGCGGATTACGAATACATTTCCCGCGAACCTGGCTCAGGAACACGAGAGGTGATTGAAGCCTATTTTCGTCAAAATAAAATTGCGGCGGATAAACTCAAAATTCAAATGGAACTCGGTAGCACGGAGTCTCTAAAAGGCGTTGTTGCAACCGGTTTGGGGTTTGCAATCGTGTCCCGCGCGGTGGTCGAAAAAGAAATTCAGTTGGGCATTCTGGCAGCGATTCCGCTCAACCCGCCACTGCAACGCAATTTGTATCTGACTTATCCGAAAGATCGGTTTCAATCGAAGCTGACCACTACCTTTAGCAAGTTTGCCAAACGTAAATTGAAAGAAGTTGTTTTATGAAGACCTCGCGCCCGATTCGTGTTCGTATTTCACCGGCGGCTATAGCGGCTAATTATGCCTTGGCCAAGCAATTCGCACCGCAGGCAAAAGCATGGGCGGTGATCAAGGCGAATGCTTATGGGCATGGTCAGTGGCGCGCCCTTGATGCTTTACGGTCGAGCGCCGATGGGTTTGCCTTGTTGGAGTGCGAGAACGCTGTGGCGCTAAGAGAGGCACGGGTGACCCAGCCGATTTTGTTGCTTGAAGGTGTTTTTAGTCAGCGCGATGTCCGTGCTGTCGTTGAATATCAGCTGACGACCGTGATTCATTGCCTTGAACAACTGGAATTGTTATTGAAAACAATGCCGCTTGATGCGTCAATTCAGATTTATCTGAAATTGAATACCGGCATGAATCGACTGGGCTTTGATTCTGCTTCTTTAGCCAAGGCAAAAATTCAGTTAGCTGCATTCCCTAATATCCAGATAGTAATGATGACGCATTTCGCTGAGGCGGATGGTGAGCGGGGTGTGGCTTGGCAGCAGGAACGTTACAGTGCAATGGTTCGCGGTTGGGCTGGGCAAGCGAGCATGGCTAATTCCGCCGCGATCATTCGCCATCCATCCACTCATGCTGACTGGGTTAGGCCCGGCATCATGCTTTACGGGGCGAGCCCATTTGCCGCTCAAAGTGCAGCTGAGTTAGGGTTAAAAACGACGATGACACTTGAGAGCCAGCTAATCGGTGTGCAGGAGCTGGCTGCTGGTGAGCGGGTAGGCTATGGCGGCAGCTTTACCGCCGACCGTCCAATGCGGATCGGCGTCGTCGCTTGTGGATATGCCGATGGCTATCCTCGACATGCGCCGAGTGGCACGCCCATTGCAGTATTGGGGCAGCGCAGCAAAACAATTGGACGGGTTTCGATGGATATGCTGGCGGTTGATCTCAGTGGCTTACCGGAGGCCGGTATGGGCGCACCCGTTACCCTATGGGGCAAAGGCGCTGGCGGTGAGGTGGCGGCTGATGATGTAGCAAATGCTGCCGGCACCATCGCCTATGAATTATTTTGTGCTGTCGCCCCAAGGGTGCCGGTTGAAGTCGGAGAGATTTAAGTGGCCAAGCCCAAGTCGATTTACAGTTGTACCGAGTGCGGCGCGACCAGCCCGAAATGGCAGGGGCAGTGTCCCGGCTGTGGCGAATGGAATACCTTGGTTGAAAGCGTTGCCGAGAAGGCGACGGGTCATCGGTTTGAATCAATTGCGCCCTTGGTCAAGTTGCAAACCCTGTCCTCAATCAAGCCCAAGGAGGTCGAGCGGATTGCTACAGGGATTAGTGAGTTCGATCGTGCTTTAGGTGGCGGCTTGGTTCCGGGCGGCGTGGTGTTGATTGGTGGCGACCCCGGTATTGGTAAAAGCACCTTGCTGTTGCAGGCGTTGTCACATTTGGCGGCCGATCAGAAGGTGTTATATGTCAGCGGTGAAGAGTCTGGTGAACAGGTGGCCTTGCGCGCCCGGCGCTTGGGTCTGGAAACGGGCGGCCTGCAACTGATGGCCGAAATCAATCTGGAGCGGATTCTTTCGACATTGCAGGCCGAAATGCCGCAGGTTGCGGTAATCGACTCAATACAAACCTTGTGGTCCGATCAGCTTTCCAGCGCCCCGGGTTCAGTGGCGCAGGTGCGCGAATGTGCCGCTCAGCTAACGCGGCTCGCCAAGCAATCTGGCATTACGGTCATTCTTGTTGGTCACGTGACTAAAGAGGGGGCATTGGCCGGGCCACGGGTGCTAGAACACATTGTTGATACCGTGCTGTATTTTGAAGGCGATACCCATTCGAGCTTTCGTTTAGTGCGCGCGGTAAAAAATCGCTTCGGCGCAGTCAATGAACTGGGCGTATTTGCGATGACTGACAAGGGTTTGAAGGGAGTTAACAATCCTTCTGCGCTGTTTTTGTCGCAGCATGGACAGGAAGTGGCAGGGTCTTGTGTCATGGTGACGCAGGAGGGTACGCGCCCATTGCTGGTTGAAGTGCAGGCCTTGGTTGATAGTTGCCATGGCAATCCCCGGCGTTTGACGGTGGGTCTGGATGCTCAGCGTCTGGCTATGCTGTTGGCTGTTTTGCATCGCCACGCTGGCATTGTTTGTTTTGATCAGGATGTCTTTGTGAACGCGGTGGGTGGGGTCAAAATAACTGAGCCTGCAGCTGATTTGGCTGTATTGCTTTCAATCACTTCATCATTAAAAAACAAACCATTACCATCCAAACTTATAGTGTTTGGTGAGGTTGGGCTGGCAGGTGAAATCCGTCCCGCACCACGCGGGCAAGAGCGTTTAAAGGAGGCGGCAAAACTCGGCTTTACCCGCGCCTTGATTCCCGATGCCAATCGTCCAAAACAAGCCATTCCGGGGATGGAGATCATCCCGGTAAAACGGGTTGAAGAGGCGGTGGCAAGAATACGCGAACTCGGATGAGTGGCATGCCGTTCGTTCTCGGTTGGCGAATGCTGCGTCGGGAACTACGCTCTGGTGAATTGCGCCTGCTTTTTGCGGCGCTGGCTATTGCTGTTGCAGCGGTTACGGCAGTTGGGTTTTTTACCGACCGGGTACGCGTCG
>CAYRBE010000096.1:0-8638 GCA_964422345.1 uncultured Dechloromonas sp. | reverse complement strand
ATCAGGCATGTCCAATCTCAACACGAGTCATAAATTACAAAGTACAGCGCATTTGAGGCGGCTCCAAGCCCCTTGCTGCCCGTCGCTTGGGCTATAAGTGACTAGCGTATCACTCCCTTTCGCCGGTCTAACATGAGTCCGCTAATGTCTGTGCTCGGCCTTGTGGTAGCAGACATCTTCCACTGTTCGAATCGCAGCCACGTAGTACAGACAACCCATTTTCTGAGCATAAAAGAAACATAACATATTGACTGCAAACGTTTTATCCTGAATTTTTAGTATTTTCCATTTCAGGATAAATAGTGATTAAACAATGGGTTATTCCATATGCAGACGCGCTACTTTGAGCAACCTCGGGAAAAACTTGCCGCATGAACCCCGCCCTTTGGCAGACGAAAAATCGGGGGAGCCTCATTGTGTTATCGATCGATAATTCGCCCTAGATAGGCGCTCGGGCCAACATGGATTCACGGGGAATGCTGAGACCTTCTTTGGACAATTCGACAATCCTGACCCTCATGCATATACTGTACGTGTCTGCGCGCATTCAATATTGACCACCTGTGCTCGTTGAAATTTGACCAGGGGTGATAGCCGTCCGTCATAGGATCGGCTGTGGATAAGTTTAGCGTATTTGCATCGTTCTTCTCCTTCGGTTTTGATGGTTTTTTGCAAGGGGAATGCCGTGGAGGGCGAAGCCCGGAACGGCATTCCCCTTGCGGTCGTTTTTAGGGTTCCACCGCTGCGCTCGATTCGGTTATTGGCAAACCCGGCCGCTTCTCAGACTCCCTCGCCTTGATCCGCGATTTCGCCGTCGCACTGCTATGGCGGAAACGGTAAGACTCATTTCCTGTTTCCAGGATGTGGCAGTGATGCGTCAGTCGATCCAGCAGCGCCGTCGTCATCTTGGCGTCGCCAAAAACACTGGCCCACTCGGCGAAGGTCAGATTGGTCGTAATCACCACACTCGTTTGTTCATAGAGCTTCGACAACAGGTGGAAAAGCAAGGCCCCGCCCGAGGGGCTGAACGGCAAATAGCCCAGTTCATCGAGGATCACCAGATCCATTTGCATCAGGCTGTACGCCAGGCGCCCCGATTTGCCGGCCGCCTTCTCCTGTTCCAGTGCATTCACCAGATCTACCGTCGAGTAAAAGCGAACCCGTTTGCCATGCTGGCTGACGCCGGCCACGCCCAGCGCTGTGGCCAGGTGCGTCTTGCCTGTCCCCGTGCCGCCAACCAGCACTACATTCTGGGCGGTCTCGGTAAAGGCACCGGCGGCCAGTTGTTCAATCAAGCTGCGATCAATGGCAGTCGCGCTGAAATCAAACCCGGCGAGATCGCGATGCACCGGAAACTTGGCGGCATGCATCTGGTAACGAATGGAGCGGATCGCCCGGTCGGTGCTCTCGGCATCGAGCAGATGCTCGATCAGCCCGTGCGAGGTGTCCAGCATGGCCTGATGGCCATTGCCGGCCAGATCGCTCCAGGCGCCGGCCATCCCGTAAAGCTTGAGGGCTTTGAGTTCGGTGACTACCTCACGCATGACCCACCTCCGCTGTCCGCAGCGCGTCGTAGCGGCCAGTATCTGCCAGCGGCGGATCTTCCACTACCAGCCCCGTCTCGACCGTAAGCGCCGATGGTGCCGGATGGCGGATGCGGGACAGCACATTCTCGACATGCTCAACACTGAGCACGCCGGATTCGAGCACCAGTTCCACTGCCACCAGCACGGCCTCCAGGCCATGGCCCGGAACAGCCGCCAAAACCTTGGCTATGACCCGATCACCACCCTCCCGTTTTAACAAGCCGCGACGCAAGCGTTGCAAGGCTTCCGGCATGTCGGCAAAGGGGGCGCCATTACGCAAGGCGCCGGGCTTGCGTTCCAGCAAGGGAATGTAGTGCTGCCAGTCGTAGAGGATGTTGCCGGCATTGGCTTGGCGCAGATGGCTGGCCATGACCGTATCGGCCTGCACGATCTCGATCCGTTCGGGATAGACGCGCGCACTGACGCGCTGGCCTACAAACTCGCAGGGCACGGAGTAACGGTTGCGGGCCACTGATACCAGGCTGGTGCTGGAGACCTTGTGCTGACTCTCGACATAGCCATCAAACGGGACGGGCATTGGCATGAGATGCGGCAGCTCGTGTTCAAGCATCTCGGCGACGCTGAGTTTCGAATACTCGGGATGGCGGATTTCCTGCCACAGGGCTCGGCAGCGTTCCAGCAGCCACAGGTTGAGTTCAAGGAAGGAACCGAAGCGGCGCTGTCCGGCATCTTGCCAGATGCGCCGACGGCTATCTTGCACGTTCTTCTCGACTACGCCTTTCTCCCAGCCGCTGGCGACATTGCAGAAGTCGGTGTCGAAGAGGTAGTGCGACGCCAGCGCGGCAAAGCGGGCGTTGACGGTGCGCCCCTTTCCTTTGTGCACCTTGTCGACGGCGGTCTTCATGTTGTCGTAAATGCCGCGCCGGGGGATGCCGCCCAGGGCCGCAAAGGAACGGGTGTGGGCGTCGAAGAGCATTTCATGGCCCTGGCTGGGATAGGCCACGAGAACGAAGGCGCGACTGGCGCAGAGTTTGAGGTGGGCGACTTGCAGGCGGCGGTAGATGCCGCCAACAATCAGCCCTTCTTCGCTCCAGTCGAACTGGAAGGCTTCGCCCAAGGCGAATTTGAGGGGTACGAAGGCTTTGGTTGCCGCGCCCTGGCCAACACCCTCGCGCCAGTGGCGGACATATTCCGTGACCCGGCTGTAGCTCCCGGTAAAGCCCTGGGCACTGATTTCCTGCCAGAGCTTGAGGGCGGTTCGCCGGTCTCGTTTGGGGCGGTGGGCGTCGGTTTCGAGCGCTTTCTGCAAACGCGCTTCGTAGGGCGCGAGCTTCCGGTCGCTGTGCTGCCGATGGTATTTGGGTTCCGTGCCGTCCGGCGTACGTAACCATTTCTTGATGGTGTTGCGCGACAGGCTCGTGCGTCGCGCTATCTCGGAAACAGTGAGCTTGTCCCGGTAATACATCCTGCGTATCTTGCCAAGCATGGCCATGGTGATCACCTTTCATTCCCCCGCCCATAAAATAGGCAGGATAGGTTGAACACCCTGGTCAGTTTTGAACGCGCATAACCTCGGTTATATGGTCAAATTTCGGTGCGCGTACACATAATCTGGGCCTGATAGCCAGTAGCACGCTTGGTAACAGTTGCCATATACACACCTCGTAGTGTGTAAGAACTGTGTAAATCACCGTCTTTACGGAGGCGTCTATCTCTTGGGCCTATTGACCAGAAAAGGAAAACCCCTGCAAATCAAATGATCTACAGGGGTTTTTGAGTGGGGCGATGTACGGGTTTCGAACCCGTGACAACTGGAATCACAATCCAGTGCTCTACCAACTGAGCTAACACCGCCACTGATCTGGCGCGCCCGGCGAGACTCGAACTCACAACCCCCGGCTTAGAAGGCCGGTGCTCTATCCGGTTGAGCTACGGGCACGGGTTGAATCTCTTCAGACAACTACAAACAATTTTGCTCGGTAACTACTAACTACGTACCGACGTCATGCGAAAATACAAACTTCCTGTACCGATTCGCAGCTTCAAATATGGTCGGGGCGGTGGGATTCGAACTCACGACCCTCTGCTCCCAAAGCAGATGCGCTACCAGGCTGCGCTACGCCCCGACTCAGAAACAGAATTATAGCACCACCCCGAAACCCGCGCCATATCTGCATGCAATCTTTTTTAAACAAACTTTTCTTGCTCTAATATCTACTTTCTGATATTAAATCGCCCTTTTGGTAATTAGGGCACACAAGAAAATGGCAGAAGAACTGCTTCACAAACATTTCTCACCGTACGAGCCAAAGCCGGGTGAGGACTACATGAGTGCAAAACAATTCACGCACTTCCGTAAAATTTTGGAAACGCTCAAAAAAGAATTGAGCGAGGATATCGACCGCACGGTTCACACCATGCAGGACGAAGCGACTGTTTTTGCTGACCCGAACGATCGCGCCAGCCAAGAAACCGACATCGCTATCGAATTGCGTAATCGTGACCGCGAGCGCAAATTGATCAAAAAGATCGATGAAACACTTGCCAGCATCGAAAGTGGCGACTACGGCTACTGTAATAAGTGCGGCGTCGAAATCGGCATCAAGCGCCTAGAAGCACGCCCCACGGCCACGCTGTGCATCGACTGCAAGACGCTGGACGAAATGAAAGAAAGACAGATGGCCAAGTAAGCCATCATTTGCGACTGCTACGGTGCACTGACCGAAAAGCGCAAAAAACAAAGGGCACCCGAGGGTGCCCTTTGTCATTACTGACCCCACCATTTCTGGTAGGGCCAAATAATGTCTGTTACTGCTGTGGAGCAGCCTCAGCAGCAGCAACCGGTGCGGTGGTACCCTCTTCTGCAGCAGCGGCCTTCATCGACAGCTTGACGCGACCACGGTCATCGGTCTCAAGAACTTTAACGCGAACGATCTGACCTTCTTTAACGTAGTCCTCAACCTTACTGACCCGTTCCTGAGCGATCTGGGAGATGTGCAACAGACCATCTTTGCCCGGCAGAACAGAAACGATTGCACCGAAGTCAAGAATCTTGAGAACGGTACCTTCGTAGATCTTGCCGATCTCGACTTCAGCGGTAATCGCATCAATACGCGAACGTGCAGCCGCAGCAGCTTCACCGCTAGTTGCGGCGATGGTGATGGTGCCGTCGTCCTGGATGTCAATCGTGGTGCCGGTTTCTTCGGTCAGCGCACGAATCACAGCGCCGCCTTTACCGATCACGTCACGGATTTTTTCCGGGTTGATCTTGAAGGTGTACAAACGCGGTGCGTAGGCCGACATTTCTTCACGCGGACCAGAAGCCGATTCCTGCATCAGACCGAGGATGTGCAAACGGGCTTCCTGAGCTTGCGCCAGTGCAACCTGCATGATTTCCTTGGTGATACCCTGAATCTTGATATCCATCTGCAATGCGGTGATACCAGCGGTGGTACCAGCCACTTTGAAGTCCATATCGCCGAGGTGATCTTCGTCGCCAAGGATGTCGGTCAGGACGGCGAAACGATTGCCTTCCTTGATCAAGCCCATAGCGATACCGGCAACGTGCGCCTTGAGCGGCACACCTGCGTCTAGCAGGGCCAGACAGCCACCGCAAACGGAAGCCATCGAGGACGAGCCGTTGGATTCGGTGATTTCCGAAACCAAACGCATCGAGTAAGAGAAATCTTCCGGCTTCGGCAACACAGCCAACAGAGCGCGCTTAGCCAAGCGACCATGACCAATTTCACGACGCTTCGGCGTACCAACGCGACCACATTCGCCAGTAGCGTACGGAGGCATGTTGTAATGCAGCATGAAGCGGTCGCGGTATTCGCCGGCTAGCGCGTCGATGATCTGCTCGTCACGGTTGGTACCGAGGGTGGCAACTGCCAGCGCCTGGGTTTCGCCACGGGTGAACAGTGCCGAGCCATGGGTGCGCGGCAGGACGCCGGAACGCATGGTGATCGGACGCACGGTGCGGGTGTCACGACCGTCGATACGCGGTGCACCACTCAGGATGCGGCCACGGACGATGGAAGCTTCAATTTCATTGAACAGGTTGCCGACGGTATTTTCGTCCGGCGCACCCTCACCCTGACACAGGGCAGCAATCGCTTCAGCGCGGATGACCTTGACAGCCTGGCTGCGGGTTTGCTTTACGGTGATGTTGTAAGCTTCTTCAAGCTTGGCGCCGACCAGAGCGGACAGGCTGGCAACCAGCACTTCATCCTTCGGAGCAGCAGACCATTCCCATTCAGGCTTGCCAGCTTCTTCAACCAGCTCGTTGATGGCATTGATCGCCTTCTGCATCTCGGTATGACCGAAAACCACAGCGCCGAGCATGATTTCTTCAGTCAATTGGTCAGCTTCTGACTCAACCATCAACACAGCAGCTTCGGTGCCGGCGACGACGAGGTCGAGCTGGCTGGTCTTGAGCTGGCTCAGGGTCGGGCACAGAACATACTGGCCGTTGATGTAACCAACGCGGGCAGCACCGATCGGGCCGTTAAACGGCACGCCGGAAATCGCCAACGCAGCGGAAGCACCAATCAGAGCGGGAATATCGGAATCAATTTCCGGGTTCAGAGACATCACCGTGGCGATAACCTGAACTTCGTTATAGAAACCTTCCGGGAACAGCGGACGGATCGGACGATCGATCAGGCGGCAGGTCAGGATTTCTTTCTCGGAAGGACGGCCTTCGCGCTTGAAGAAACCACCGGGGATACGACCAGCGGCATAAACTTTTTCTTGATAATCAACGGTCAGCGGAAAGAAATCCTGGCCGGGCTTGGCACTTTTTGCCGCCACAACAGTAACCAGAACAACGGTTTCTTCCATTGACACCAATACGGCACCGCCAGCTTGACGGGCAACTTCACCGGTTTCGATGGTGACCTGATGGTCTCCATAGGCGAAGGTTTTTTTGACGACATTAAACATAGTTTCCTTTCACTCTCATCACAATGAACAACACAATACACAACAACAAAATGAAAAAAGCGGCCGGGATATTTCCGGGCCGCTCCTTCGGGGGCTTCGATCCAGCTTACTTACGCAGACCGAGGCGGGTAATCAGGGTGCGGTAAGAATCAACGTTCTTGCCTTTGAGGTAATCCAGCAATTTACGACGCTGGCTAACCATGCGCAACAGACCACGACGTGAGTGGTGATCCTTCTTGTGCTCTTTGAAGTGCGGGGTCAGGTCGTTGATGCGTGCGGTAAGTAACGCGATCTGGACTTCTGAAGAACCGGTGTCGCCCTTGGCGCGCTGGAATTCAGCGACAACGGCTGCTTTGGATTCGGTAGTAACGGTCATTTCAAACTCGCTTTCATGATGAAGACGTCGCCCCAGTTTGATAGAGCAAACGCCAATTAAAATAATGCATTCCGTTGGCAACGGAAGTCCAAGATAATAACAGATTATTCAGCCAATTGCACCAGTCGCTTCGGCCATAGCAGGCCTTCACGCCCAGGTTCGCCGATTCCGATCAAGCGACCATCTGCGTAGACACGAATTTTTCCATCCAGGCCCGCTGGCAACGCAACGGGATTACCGTGACTGAAACGTTCTGCCTCAGCCCCTTCCACATCAAGTACTGGCAAAGTATGTAGCAAAGCGTCAACCGGCTGCAAACGACCACACCGCTCTTCGTCACTCATCGCTTCAAGCTCGGCCAGCGTCACTGCATTTGCCAGATCAAGCGCTCCAACCACAGTGCGCCGCAAAGCCACGAGATGGGCGCCACAACCAAGCGCGGCACCAATATCAGCGGCCAAAACTCGAATGTAAGTACCTTTACTACAAGCCACCCGGAGCGTCAGTGAATCACCAGCAAACGCCAGCTTATCAATCTGATAGATGTGAACTGCCCTCGCCTTGCGCTCAACCTCTATGCCTTTGCGCGCCAACTCATAGAGCGGACGCCCATTCAGCTTCAAAGCCGAATGCATGGGGGGGACTTGTAGTATCGGCCCGGTGAATTGCGGCAAGACTCTGGAAATATCACTTTCTGAGACGTGCACCGTAGCAGTCGACGTCACCGTGCCTTCAGCATCGCCGGTGTCGGTTGTAGCCCCTAGCTTAAGGACCGCCTCGTAAGTTTTATCAGCGCCCAGCAAATCAGCCGAAAACTTGGTGGCTTCGCCGAAGCACAGAGGTAACAGCCCAGTAGCCAGCGGATCAAGCGTTCCGGTATGGCCACCTTTAGCAGCAGAAAAAAGTCGACGTACCTTTTGCAAGGCATCGTTTGAGCTAAAACCAATCGGCTTATCAAGCAACAAAACGCCATCGACCCGTTTCCAGGTCTTTTTGACTTGCATGAGAAACTTAGTCTTCCGGAGTTTGGTCGCTAATCGCGTTAGCCTGATCGATCAGTAGCGACATACTGGCGCCATGCTCAATCGAGCTGTCATAGACAAAATGCAATTCAGGCAAAGTATGAATATGCAAGCGACGCCCCAACTCACGGCGCAGGAAACCTGAAGCACGCTTCAGCCCCTGTTGAATCTCATCGAGATGCTCTGAGTTCAAGGTAGCAAAAAACACCTTGGCGTGGGCGTAATCCGGTGTCAGCTCGACAGCCGTGAGGCTGATCATACCAACACGCGGATCCTTCAATTCACTACGAATCAGATCGGCAAGGTCGCGGCGAACCTGCTCCGCGACCCGATCACTACGCTGAAAACCTTTTTTCTTCATTACAGCGAGCGTGCCACTTCCTGGATTTCGTAGACTTCGAGCTGATCGCCTTCAACGATATCGTTGTTGTTCTTGAGCGACAAACCACACTCGAAGTTGCTGCGAACTTCCTTGACGTCATCCTTGAAGCGCTTGAGGGAATCAAGTTCACCATCCCACAGCACCACATTATTACGGAGCAAACGAACACGGGAGTTGCGCTTGACGAAACCTTCGAGCACATAACAACCGGCAATCGCACCCACCTTGGAAACCAGGAAGACTTGGCGGATTTCGACCATACCGGTGATCTGCTCACGCTTCTCTGGCGACAACATGCCGGATAGCGCAGCCTTGACTTCATCAACCGCATCGTAAATAACGTTGTAGTAACGGATATCGACACCGA
>CAYRBE010000095.1:0-8676 GCA_964422345.1 uncultured Dechloromonas sp. | reverse complement strand
CTCAACAGCTTCAACGCGCCCAGGCACAGCCTTTCAGAACCTGACCATTAGCGGTAACGGTGGCCGTCCAACCGAACACAGCCTTGGCCACGGCATCCCGACACAACGTATTTTCCAAACGCACATTGAGTTTTCCGGAGTCGAACGTAGCCAGTTTGCCTTCCTGCTTGAATGGGACATAGGCTGCACTGACATCAGCTTTACCGGGCTGTTTAAGGACCACCTGATCGCCCCCGGCGAGCAAGACCCAGCCCGGTTCATTACCCGCGGCACGCCAGGTTTCCTCGGCGGTTCCCGGCATCTGACAGCGGCCATCGGTTTGCACGATATTGACCCCGGAGGCTTTCAAAATACCGCCTTCCAATACGGCGACAAGTTCGGCATAAACCTTCTTGCCCGTATCCAGCCCCACTGAGTTCAGCGCTTTCGTAACAAAGCGATCCGTCGAAATATCCTCAACATTGGTATAGCTGCGATCCCGGCAAGGCGAGAAGACCACTTTTTCACCCTGTTGGATCATCAAACCATAAGCCAGCTTAGGCTTTGTATCCGCCACTTTGTTTTCCTGTGCATACAAACCATGGCTAAAAACGATAGCGGCAAGTGGCAGAAGGGCAAAGATATTCTTCATGATTCGACATTTCATAGAAATAAGCAGGCCATTGTGCCCCGCAAAGTGAGGTGGTAGTTTGATCCAGTTGAAAAACAGTGCAAATCCGGGAAATTACTCGCCCAAATACGCTGCCTTCACCTTGGGATCATTGAGCAACTGAGCCGATTCACCAGTCAGGGTAATTTCGCCGCTTTCCATGACATAGCCGCGCTGGCTGGATTGCAGTGCCAGCTTGGCATTCTGCTCGATCAAGAGAATGGTCATACCCTCGGCCGCGACCAGCCGGATCACTTCGAAAATCTTCTGCACCATAATCGGTGCCAGCCCCATCGAAGGCTCGTCAAGCAACAACATTTTCGGGCGACTCATCAGCGCCCGGCCAATCGCCAACATCTGCTGCTCGCCGCCTGACAAGGTGCCGGCCAGTTGCCCAACGCGCTCTTTCAAGCGAGGGAAATAGCCGTAAATTTTTTCCAGATCGGCTGCAATATCAGCTTTATCGTTCCGCAAAAATGCGCCCATGGCGAGATTTTCTGCCACCGTCAGCCGGGGGAAAACACCCCGCCCTTCCGGCACCAAAGCGATGCCCTGACGAATGATGTCATGCGGGGGAATACGGTCAATTTTCTTGCCGCAAAAGTGCACATCGCCGCCCACCATATCAATCACCCGGGCGATTGCCTTCAAAGTGCTGGTTTTGCCCGCGCCGTTGGCCCCAATCAAAGCCACCATTTCGCCTTCGGCAACGTGAAAGGTAATGCTGCGCACAGCCTGTATGCCGCCATAGGCGACGTGGAGTCCGGTAACTTCAAGCACCTAGATAAGCCTCAATCACTCGTTGATCTTTTTGCACAACTGCAGGAACGTCCTCAATCACCATCGCACCGTAATCGAGAACGGCTACCCGGTCACACAAGCCCATGACCAGTTTGACGTCGTGTTCGATCAACAAAATGGTGGTGCCATCGCTACGAATACCATCAATCAAATCCCGCAACTCGGCGGTTTCGGTGCCGTTCATGCCTGCCGCAGGCTCGTCAAGGCAAAGCAACTTCGGCTCAGTCGCCAGCGCCCGGGCAATTTCCAGACGACGCTGATCACCGTAAGACAGGTTCTTGGCCAGATCTTCGGCACGGTCTTCAATCCGCACGTAATGCAGCAGGTCGATTGCTTTTTGACGGATCGCCGCCTCTTCATCCCGCGTTGCTTTATTTTGTAACACAGCCCCCAACACACCCGCCTGAGTACGAACGTGACGCCCGACCATGACATTTTCCAAGGCGGTCATGTTGCCGAACAGGCGGATATTCTGGAAGGTTCGAGCGATTCCGCGCTCAGCCGCTTTATGCGGCGCATCGGCCAGCAAGGGTGCACCATCAAAGGTAAAACCACCGCCATCCGGAATATACAAACCTGTCATGCAGTTAAAGAAGGTCGTCTTCCCGGCGCCATTCGGACCAATCAAACCGTAAATTTCGCCACGCCGTATGGTCAGCGAAACATCGCGCAAGGCTTTGACGCCACCAAAGTGTTTGGCCACTGCATGGGCTTCAAGGAGGATTTCAGCCATCAGGCATCCCCCTGCAATTCACGCTTGCGCTCGGGCGAAGGCCACAGGCCAGCCGGTTTGAAACGCATGACCAGCACCAGTGCCAGACCGAACATCAAGAGCCGCAAACTTTCCGGATCAATCAGCATCTTGCCAAAAACCGCCATCTGAACCGGCCCGACACCATAACGCAAGACCTCAGGCAGAATGCTGAGCAAGATGGCCCCAAGGATAACCCCGGGGATATGCCCCATACCGCCCAACACCACCATAGCCAGGATGGTGACCGACTCCATCAACGAAAAGCTCTCGGGCGAGACAAAGCCTTGCATGGCCGCAAAAATACCGCCAGCCACACCGCCAAAACTCGCCCCCATCGCGAAGGCCAGCAGTTTGAGATTACGGGTATTGATTCCAACCGCCTTAGCGGCAACCTCATCTTCACGAATCGCCTGCCACGCACGCCCCACCCTAGAATTTTGCAAACGCAGGTTGATGATGATGATCAAAATCGCCAGCGCGACGAGCAAAAAATAGTATTTCTGCGGGCCGCTTAATGAGTAGCCAAAGACCTGCGTCACCCCGGAAAACTTGAAGCTGCCGATCGCCACCGGATCAATCAACGTAATGCCCTGCGGCCCATTGGTAATATTGACCGGCGCATTGAGATTATTGAGGAAGATACGAATAATCTCGCCGAAACCCAGCGTCACGATGGCGAGATAATCGCCGCGCAATTTAAGCGTTGGCGAGCCAAGTAAAACGCCAAAAATACAGGCGACCACAGCGCCTATCGGCAAGATCACCCAAAACGGCAAATGCAGCCCGAAGTGTGGGCTAGCCAGCAGGGCATAGACATAAGCACCGACCGCATAAAACGCGATATAGCCCAAGTCAAGCAAGCCGGCAAAGCCGACAACAATATTCAAGCCCAGCGCCAAAAAGACATAAAGGATGGCGAAATTCATGATTCGCACCCAGGCCTGCCCGCCCATTGCGGCAACGAAAGGCAAGGCAATCAGGGCCAGCGTAATCAGCGCGATGCCAAACGCGGAACGGGGATTCAGCCACTTGCTCATGCCCGCTCTCCTGTTTTTTCACCAAAGAGTCCGGAGGGGCGGAACATCAAAACGCAAATCAGCACAATGAAAGCAAAAATATCCTGATAGTGACTACCGAGAAAACCGCCGGTCAAATCACCGATATATCCGGCGCCAAGCGCTTCAATCAAACCAAGCAGCACCCCGCCGACCATCGCCCCGGCCAGATTGCCGATGCCGCCAAGCACTGCCGCAGTAAATGCTTTCAAGCCAAGCATAAAGCCCATCTGATAGTGGGCAATTTCGTAATACGAACCGACCATAACCCCGGCCAGTGCACCAAGCGCCGAACCAATGACAAAGGCCGCGGCAATCACTCGATTGATATTGACCCCCATCAGGCTGGCGACTGCCGGATTTTGTGCCGTGGCGCGCATTGCCATGCCGAGCTTGGTCCGATACACCAAGAGAATCAGGCCACCCATCGTAATTGCTGAAACCAGTACGATCATTACTTGCACGGCCGTAAAGTTAGTACCGGCCAACTCGAAATCAATTTTTGGAAACAGTGAGGGGAAGGTCAGATAGTTTCTGCCCCAGATCATCATCGCCAGATTCTGCAGGATGATCGACATCCCGATCGCGGTAATCAGCGGTGTCAGACGCGGTGCATTACGCAAGGGCCGATAAGCAATCCGCTCCAGCCCCCAACCCAGCGCCATACAGACCAGCACCGAAACACTGATCCCGGCCAATGCTGCAAAAAATACCGGCATTCCAGCCTTAATCAAAGTACCTGCGACAGTAATTGTCACCAGCGTACCGATCATCACCACCTCGCCGTGGGCGAAATTAATCAATCCCATGATGCCGTACACCATCGTGTACCCGAGTGCGACCAAGGCATAAATACTACCTTGCACTAGGCCATTGATAATTTGCTGAAGGAAGATGTCCATGGATACTCAGTCAATTCAGAATGTAGAAACGGCGCCTTACGGCGCCGTTTGCTCACAAAAACGAGAAGTTATTTCTTCTCGACTGCGGCTTTAGTTGCATCTGCACCGGCCTTGACTGCATCAGCACCAGCTTTTACAGCCTCTTTGCTGGCATCGGTTGCGGCGGCAGCGACAGCTTTGGCGGCATCCTTAACTTCAGCAACCGCCTCTTTCACTTCAGCCTTGGCAACTTCCATTGGGCTACCACCCATGGTCTCAACATATTCCAGCTTGCCGCCTTTGTACTGATACAAGGAAATCGAGCCGCCTTTGAGGTCACCGAACTGATCGAAGCCGATCATTGCGGTCACGCCGTCATACTTGGTCTTGCCGATTTCCGGCAGGTACTTGCCCGGCTCAACCGAGTTGGCGCGCTTCATCGCATCAACCATGACCATCGTTGCGTCATAGACGTACGGTGCGTAAAGCTGGATTTCAGCACCAAATTTCTTGGTGAACTTCTCCCTGAAGGCAGGACCGTTAGCCAACTTCTCAAGCGGCATACCCGGCAGTGAGCAGTAATGGCCTTCGGCAGCCGGGCCACCCAGCTTCATGAACTCCGGCGTACAGACGCCATCGCCACCGAGGAACTTGGCCTTGATGCCCAATTCCTTCATCTGTTTGGCCATCGGGCCACCTTGAGCATCCATACCGCCGAAGAAGACCAGTTCAGCCTTGGTTGACTTGATCTTGGTCAGAATGGCCTTGAAGTCGGTTGCCTTGTCGTTGGTGTATTCGCTCGCAACAACTTTGATACCAGCAGCTTCAGCGGCTTTCTTGAATTCGTCAGCCAGACCCTGACCATAAGCGGAACGGTCATCAACAATCGCGACGGTCTTGACGCCTTGCTTGGCCGAAAACTCACCGAGGATTTTGCCCTGCTGCACATCATTAGCCATGACGCGGAAAGCAGTTGCGAAACCTTGCTGGGTGTATTTTGGATTGGTGGCAGAACCGGAAATCTGCGGAATACCTGCATCAGAGTACAACTTGGAAGCCGGGATGGTGGTACCTGAGTTCAGGTGACCAATCACGCCATTGACCTTGGCATCGACCAGCTTCTGGGCAACGATGGAACCTTGCTTCGGATCAGCCTGATCATCTTCCGCCATCAGTTCAAACTTGATCTTGGCGCCGCCAATTTCGAGTGCCTGAGCATTGAGTTCTTCAATCGCCAGCAATGCGCCGTTTTCGTTATCTTTGCCCAAGTGAGCTTGCGGGCCGGTCATTGGGGCAACGTGGCCCAGCTTGACGGTCACTTCAGGCTTTGGCGGCGGTGCGACTGGCGCAGCAGGTGCTGCGGCAACCGGCGCAGGAGCCGGCTTCGGCTCTTCCTTTTGACCACAGGCGGAAAGGGCAAATGCTGCTGCAACTGAGACGGCAACTACGGAAAGCTTGGCTTGCATCGGTATATCTCCTGATCTCTTTTTTGGGGGGTTAAAACAAATTTATCTGGTGATTGTCGCGGCGCATTGCCTGCACGTCAATATAGCTTGCGCTATAGTTAAACAAATCAGTTTTTTCTCTTTTCAATCAGCGCAAGCCGACAAATCAAAACCCCATGATGCTCAACGACTCAGCTAATACTCACGCCACCCCATCGCGCACTTTAAGTTTGCGTCTGATGCTGACGCTGGGTGCGATTGCGATTGGGTTATCCCTGCTTCTGGTGCAATCGGTCAGCCAGTTTTACGCCTTGCGCAGCGAATTAAGCCAACGAATTCAGACTGAGCAATTTACCCTGCTCACTGAACTTGGCAGCCATCTTGACGACAAGTTTGACGAACGCCTTTTGGCACTCAATGTCACCACCAAAACGATTCCCCACCAAAACCTGAGCGACTTATCCAAGCTGGAAAATTACCTGAGCAGTCAGGCTGCGTTGCTGACCCTGTTCGATGACCTATACATTTTTGATGAAAAAGGCACTTTGCTGATCGACTGGCCGGTCAAACCCGGTCGTCGCCAACTCGACATGAGTAGCCGCGATTACATTCAGGGGGTACGAAGTACACTCAAGCCCTTTGTCTCACAACCCATTCTGGGCAAGGCAACCAAGCAGCCGATTATCGTTATCGCCGCGCCTGTACTCAATGACAAAGGCGAATTAGTCGCCATTCTGGGCGGTGTACTGAACCTCTACAAACCCAACCTGATCGGCACCCTGAATCAACGCAAACTCGGTGAAACCGGCTATTTCTATATTGCCTCCGAAAATCGCTTGCTGGTGGCCCACCCTGACCCGAAACGGATCATGCAACCAACCCCGCCTGATCAAGACAACCCTGCACTAGCAAGAGCTTACGCTGGTTTTGAAGGCACCATAGAAGGCAGCAATAGCCGTGGTTTAAAAGGTTTATTTACTTTTAAACGGTTGGAAAAAACCAACTGGATACTCGCCTCGGTGATTCCCACCGAAGAGGCTTTCAAGCCAATTGCCCGCATTGAGCAGACCATGGCTTTGATCACCATGCTGCTCATTCTGGTCATTACCCCACTACTCTGGTTCCTCTCACGCAAACTGGTGCAGCCTCTCGGGCAACTCGCTACAGCCATGCGGGAAAGAGCTACAACGCTACATCTGCGTGAGCCGGTTTCACCCGTTGCGGAATCGGGAAGCAGTGAAATCCGCACCGTGGCGTCTGCCTTCAATGATTTTCTTGCCGCTCGCAATGCGGCAGAAAAAGCACTATCGATCAGCGAAGCCGAGCGCTCAGCCGCAATGGCAAGTTTGGCGCAGGCAAAAGATGCTGCCGAATTTGCCAATCAGGCGAAAAGCCAGTTTCTGGCCAACATGAGCCATGAAATCCGCACGCCAATGAACGGCGTGATCGGCATGATTGATCTGGCCCAGATGAATGAACTGGATGCCGAAACCCATGAACTGCTTGATGTCGCCCGGCAATCAGCCGATGGCCTGATGGTCATTCTGAATGACATTCTCGACGTTTCAAAAATGGAAGCCGGCATGCTGCGGGTTGAACACCTACCGTTTGATCTAGCCACCACGGTGACTGACGCCATGAGCCTGATCGCACCGCAGTTAAGTCAAAAAGGTCTGAGCCATGAAATCAGCCTGCCACCTGAACTTCCGGAAGTATTGATGGGCGATGCAATGCGAATCCGTCAGGTATTGCTCAACTTGCTCAGCAACGCCTTGAAATTTACCCATCAGGGCAGTGCTACGGTGCACCTGCAAATTTTGGCAAAAACCGCAGAACAAATCAGCGTTGAATTTGCCATCTCGGACACCGGCATCGGCATCCCGGCCGACCGCCTTGATGCGATTTTCCACGCCTTCACTCAAGCCGATGGTTCAACCACTCGCAAGTACGGCGGCACCGGTTTAGGCCTGACGATTTCCAGCCAACTGGTCGAATTAATGGGCGGTGAGCTGATCGCCGAAAGCACCGAAGGCGTTGGCAGCACCTTCCGTTTCACCCTGAATTTCCCAATCGCCTGATCCGGCTTGCCGGAACCGAAACGAAACGCCACAATCCAATCTCCAAATAGCTGCGCCACCACCACCCCCGGTGGCGTAACTTCAACCAACGCCCAAAAGGCGTCATAAACGGAGACAACAATGAGCAACATGGCTCAACCAGCCGCAGCGCTGGACGACAAATACACCCGCCACACCGGCCGCGTCTTCCTGACCGGCACTCAGGCCCTGATCCGCCTGCCCATGCTTCAACGGGAATACGATCTGGCCCACGGCCTCAACACCGCCGGTTTCATTTCCGGCTATCGCGGCAGCCCCCTCGGCACGCTGGATCAAGGTTTGTGGAAAGCCAAGCACCACCTCGCCGAACATCACGTCAGCTTTCAGCCCGGCATCAACGAAGACATGGCAGCGACTGCCGTCTGGGGCAGCCAGCAAGTCGGCTTATTCCCCGGCGCGAAATACGACGGCGTCTTCGGCCTGTGGTACGGCAAGGGGCCGGGCGTAGACCGCTGCGGCGACGTTTTCCGCCATGCCAATGCCGCTGGAACCGCAAAATTTGGCGGCGTACTGGTCATTGCCGGCGACGACCACGCAGCAAAATCCTCGACCCTGCCGCACCAGACCGAACACATTTTCAAAGCCGTGATGATGCCGGTGCTCTACCCGGCCAATGTTCAGGAATACCTCGATTACGGCCTGCACGGCTGGGCGATGAGCCGCTATTCCGGCTGCTGGGTGGCGTTCAAGGCGCTGGCCGACACAGTTGAAACTTCGGCCTCGGTGTCGATCGACACTGCTACGGTGGACATCGTTATTCCGGCAGATTTCAAATTGCCGCCAGACGGCCTCAACATCCGCTGGCCTGACCCGCCGCTGGTTCAGGAAGCCCGCCTGCTCAACCACAAACTCTACGCTGCGCTGGCCTACTGCCGGGCCAACAAGCTGAACCGGGTGATCATTGACTCACCCGCCCCGCGCCTCGGCATCCTGACCGCCGGCAAGAGCTATCTCGATGTCCGTCAGGCTTTGGA
>CAYRBE010000094.1:0-8677 GCA_964422345.1 uncultured Dechloromonas sp. | reverse complement strand
AAAATCGAGCCCGAGGCCAGTTTTGACTGAGCGGCTTGCCCTGCTGATCTGGGCTGCGACACCGGCCCATCCCGAACTGTGCGTGACACCACTGATCCACGCACTGGCCGCGCGCGCCCTCGACGCCGAGGTTGAAATCCACTTTGCCGGCCCGGCTGTGCGCTGGCTGGTTGAAGGCGTTGCCGATACGGCTTTCGCCACAGCAGCCAAAGAAAAATCAATCGGTGACTTCCTGCGTGAAGTACTGGCTGAAGATGTCCACCTGCTGGCCTGCGGCATGGCCCGCGCCGCCTGGATTGGCGATGACGAAACGCTGATCCCGCAAGCCGGTGCCGCTGGCGCGACGGCATTTGTTGCCCGCACGCTCGATCCGGCATGGCGGACGCTGGTCTTTTGATGCCCGTCGACCAGATCACTGGCGTCATCCTGGCCGGCGGCCTTGGCCGACGGATGGGCCGGGTCGACAAGGGACTGCAACTGCTGAATGGCCGGACTATGGTTTCCTGGGTAATCGAACGCCTGCAACCGCAGGTTGGCAACCTGATCATCAACGCCAACCAGAATCTGGCCGAATACGAAAAATTCGGCTGCCCGGTCGTTCCCGATCAAATCCCCGACTTTGCCGGGCCACTGGCCGGCTTACACGCTGCACTATCAGCAGCACAAACCCCCTGGGTGGCGACCGCCCCCTGCGATTCGCCCTTCCTGCCGGACGATCTGGTTTTTCGCCTTTTTTCGTCGTGCACCGCAGCATTCGCTGATCTGGCCGTTGCCCGCACCTTCGATCAGTCACACCCGGTATTTTGTCTGTGCAAGCGCGAGGTACTGCCGCACCTGAGCGAGTTTCTAGCCAGCGGCCAGCGCAAAATGAGCGACTGGTATGCCAGCCTGAAAATTATTGAAGTCGCCTTCGACGACAAAGCCGATGCCTTCGAAAACATCAACACCCGCGAAGAACTCGGCCGTTTTGAACAGCCGCCACCGACCCCGCAGGACTAATCAAATGGCGTAAGATGGTTTTTTGTTCAGCCGAGCCAGCGCCATGCATTTTCGCTATCCCCTGCACATCCAGATTTCAACGCTGTTTGTTGTCTTGATTCTGCTGATCAGCGGCATTGTCGGCGTCCTCGGCAACCAAGCCAGTCGGCGGATTCTGGAAACCACAGCGAATCAACTCAATGCCCGGATCAGCGGTGAGCTGGAAAGTGAATTCAACAACCTCATCCAACCCGCCAGCATGGCTACCCGGCTTCTAGCCCAAACCAGCCTGGCACAGGCCACTACGCTGGCCGAGCGGATGGCAAGTTTCAATTTCATGCGTTCAGCCCTGCATGACTCGCCGGCAATCACCTCGATCTACATCGCTTACGAAAATGGTGATTTCTTTTTCACCCGGCGTTTCTGGAACGACGCCGACCGCAAGCTGTTCGAGGCCCCAGCCGAGGCCGCCTACCTGATCCAGAGTATCGAACACCTCGACGGGCAAGCGAAGGGCCAGTTCATTTACCTAGATCTGAATGGGCAGATGATCAGGCAAGACGACCTACCTGATTACGCCAAGAGCTACGACCCGCGCACCCGTGACTGGTACAAATCGGCCACTGGGCCCGACCAGATCAACTACACCTCCCCTTACCTGTTTTTTGCCAGCCAGATGGTCGGCTCGACCATTTCAATGCGCGCCCCGGTAGGCAACGCCGTCGCTGGAGCAGATATTCGTCTCGCCACACTGGCCCACACACTCGCTCACCAAAAGGTCACGCCAGGCAACCAGATTGTGCTGGCCAATACACAAGGGCGAGTCATTGCCTATGAAGACATTGCCAAGGTAATCCAATTTCCGGACGGCAAAACAGGTAAGCCAACCCTGGCGCATATTGGTGAGCTCGACGTCCCTGTATTCAGCGAGCTCGCGACCAAACTGGACGGCCTCGATTTTTCAAAAAGCAGCAGTTTCGAGATCAAGGTGAGCAATGACGACTGGCGCATCTCGATCACCCCAGTATTGCAGGACGGCACCCGGCAACTGGTCCTGATTTCAGCGATCCCCGACCAAGAGCTGATGGCTGAAGCCAACCATCTCCTGCAGCGGCTGTTAATTGCGGTCATTGCCATCATCCTGCTGGCCATCCCGATCACCTGGCTAGTTGCCCGTAGCGTTGCCAAGCCCTTGCGCCAACTGGCCAAAGACGCCGAGGCAATCCGCCGGTTTGAATTCGAAACACCAATCAACGTTCGCTCCCCAGTGCTCGAAGTCAATGAGTTGGCACGAACAATGGGCGAGATGAAACGAACCATCCGCCGCTTTCTCGACATCAGCATGGTTGTTGCGGCCGAAAAAGATTTTGATCGACTGCTGCCGCGTTTACTCAGCGAAACACTCACCGCCGCCGGCGCTGAGTCCGGCATCCTCTACTTGGACGAAGACAATATCCTGATCTGCGCCACCGCACTCAGGCAGGATGGTTCAAGCTTTACACCGGAGATCACCCAAATCCCTACAGAAGCAGCTGGCCCCCTGCTGGCCAAAGCCCTGGAGACAGGAAAACCGCAAGCCGCCAGCCTAAACCCGGCAGCCTTTCAGGCGCTGGGCATCGGAGAGCTACTGGCCAATGGCACACCCCACGCCATCGCCGTCCCGCTGCTCAATCGCCAAAAGCAAAGAATTGGCGCCATGCTGCTGCTCTGCCCGGAAGCCAGCGATCAGGCGCGACTAAGTTTCGTTGAAGCACTATCCGGCTCAGTAGCCGTTTCACTCGAAAGCAAAGAACTGATCAAAGCGCAAAAAATGCTGTTTGAGGCCTTCATTCAGCTCATCGCCGGGGCGATTGATGCCAAAAGCGCCTATACCGGCGGCCATTGCAGCCGCGTCCCGGAGCTGACCAAAATGTTAGCCCGTGCCGCCTGCGCTGAAACTAGCGGCCCCTACGCCGACTTCCAACTCTCTGACGAAGACTGGGAGGCCGTCCACGTCGCAGCCTGGTTGCACGATTGCGGCAAGGTCACAACGCCAGAATATGTCGTCGACAAAGCAACCAAGCTTGAAACGCTTTACGACCGAATACACGAAATCCGCATGCGCTTTGAAGTCCTCAAGCGCGATGCCGAAATTGACTGCCTAAAAGAAATTTCGACCGGTACCGAAGCATCGGCCGCTCGCCAGCAATTAAGCGAGGTGCTGGCTCAACTCGATAGCGACTTTGCCTTTATCGCCAGTTGCAACGAGGGTGGCGAATTCATGGCGCCGGAAAAAATCGTCCGCCTGAATGAAATCGCTCGCCGTACCTGGACGCGTACCCTCAATGACAGAATCGGCATTTCACACGAAGAACTCGAACGAAAATCCCACACCCCGCCTCCCACACTACCGGTGACCGAAACCCTGCTGGCCGACAAGCCCGAGCACATCTTTGACCGTCCAGCCCGCGAAAAAATGCCTGCTGACAACAAGTGGGGATTCCGCATGCCGGTTCCGGAACTGCTTTACAACAAAGGCGAGCTATACAACCTTGGCGTCGCGCGCGGCACCCTTTCCGAGGAAGAACGCTACAAGATCAACGAACATATCGTCCAGACGCTGATCATGCTCAGCCAGCTCCCCTTCCCGAAACACCTGCGTGGTGTCCCGGAAATCGCCGCCGGCCATCACGAAAAAATGGACGGCACCGGCTACCCGCGCCGACTAAGCCGTGACGAAATGAGCCCGGTCGCCCGAATGATGGCAATTGCCGATATTTTTGAAGCGCTGACCGCAGTCGACCGCCCCTACAAAAAGGGAAAAACACTCTCCGAGGCAATCAAGATCATGTCTTTCATGAAGAAAGATCAACATATCGACCCCGAACTTTTTGATCTCTTCCTGCGCTCGGGTGCCTATCTGGAATATGCCGAGCGTTTCATGAAACCGGAGCAAATTGACCAAGTCGACCTAGCAGCCTATGTCGACAAACCTGCTTCTTAAAAATCAAGCCAACCCGACCGTTTCAAGAATAAATACGACAACCCAACTAATTTCTGTAACTAATCAACAACGGTGGTAATTCCCCACACTTTCGCAAGACTTACCTTCTGATCTCAATCATAAACCTGTGGTAAACCCTTATATGGAAACTTTGTAAGCTAGATGTAAGATTCCGCGCGCAGGAAATTGAAGCCCAAAAAACATAAAAGGATTACAGCAATGAACTTCAAAGTTCACTATCGCATTACTCAGGACCGCGCCGGTCTTCCACAAGATTACTCAGGCGCCCGTCGTTTCACCACCAGCGAAGGCCAATCTGTCGAAGACCTCGCCAAAGCAAGCATCGCAGCTGATTTTCAGATTCCTCTGAGCGCAGTGCACATCTGCCAGATTGAGCAATAAACAAAGCATCGTACACATCGTTACACGACACTACGAAAGCACAACAGACGCAAAAAGTTTCGAGGCATACACTGCAGACATGCATTGAAACCCTCCTCTCGAAACCCCCCTTTCGAGAATTTCAACCCCGCGGCTCGCGGGGTTTTTTTTGCCCTTTGATTTAGCTCAAGCCGTTATAATGATGCACTTTTATTTTGCGCAATGAGGCAATCAGCATGGCCGAGAAGCACTCCTCCAAGAGCATCATGTGGGCAACAATCATTATTGCCATCGTCCTGATCTCGATTATTTACCCGCTCACCAATCGCACATTTGGCTCTGCTGCAGATGCCAGCAAGGGCGCTGATGAATCAGATGTCCGCATTCAGCCAGTTGCCAAGTTCGAATTAGCCAAAGCAGCCCCCGCTACAGGCGGCGCACCGAAAGATGGCGCCACCGTTTACAACTCGATTTGCGGCGCCTGCCACAACACTGGCGCTGCTGGCGCACCGAAGGCTGGCGACAAAGCTGCCTGGGCACCACGTTTAGGCCAAGGCAAAGATGGTTTGTACAAGAGCGCCATCGGCGGCAAGGGCGCAATGCCACCAAAAGGCGGCGCAGCAGATCTATCTGATGGCGAAATCAAGGCAGCAGTGGATCACCTGCTCGGCCTCACTAAGTAAGACGGTTTCTCCAGCAAACAAAAATGGCACCTTTTGGGTGCCATTTTTTTTGGGCGGCTTTTGGAGGGCCGCAACCAGACAACTCAACTCATTACTTCTTGGCCGGCTCGACTGATTTTGGTGCAGCTGCAACAACAGTTGCCGGCTCTGCCTTGGCTGCAGGTGCAGCAGCCTGTGGCTCGGCTTTCTTCGCAGGTGCCTTCTCAGCCTTGGCTTTCGGTGCAGCAGCTGGCGCGGCAACCTCTTTCTTCACTTCAGCCGGGGCTGACGCAACAGCAGGCTTGGCTTCCGGTGCTTTCACTTCAGCTTTTGGTGCTTCAGTCTTAGCCACAGCAGCAACCGGTGCCGCTGCTGGTTTAACTTCAGCAGCGGCTGGTTTAACATCGGCTGCGTGAGCAACACCAAAAGCGGCGGCAATGAAGAGAGCGATAAGTTGTTTGGTCATTTTGAATCTCCTTGTGTGTATTCGGTTGTTTTAATCTGGCTTTGCAAAATTGCGCTGCCATGTGCCGAATAACGCGGCGGGTTACAGCCCGGATGTCATAAGGAGAGTAACGTGCTGTAACGCGTTGTAACTTGAGGCTTAAGGCTTTTTGCCAGCCAGCATGGCTTTCAAGTTATCGAGGCGAGCACTGCCGGTCGCCTTGTCAGGCATGGAAGCCTGTTTACCGCCGGAATAGCGGACATCTTCACTGCCCATTTCGGCGATGAAGCGCGAGGGTTCGCAAGGCACGAACTCACGCGCCTGCTTACGTCGCTCGCAATAGCTGATGTGCAGCGAGCGCTGGGCACGGGTGATGCCAACGTACATCAGCCGACGCTCCTCTTCCAGCTTGGCCGGCTCGAAGGATTCGCGGTGGGGCAGGATGCCTTCCTCTATCCCAACCAAAAATACATGCTTGTATTCCAAACCCTTTGCGGCATGCAGGGTCGATAGCTGAACCGCGTCAGTATCGTCCGGCCCCTGCTTGTCGAGCAGATTGATCAGGGCAATGCTCTGGGTCAGGTCAATCAGCGTCTTGCCGTCTTCCTCACCTTTCTTGTTCAACCAATTGGCGAACTCGCAGACATTGCCCCAGCGGGTTTGCGCCGTTCGCTCCTCTTCATGATCGTAGAGGTAGGTTTCGTAGTCGATGGCCTTTATCAAATCAGGCAATACCTGGTGTGCTGGCTCATTGGCAGCGCGATGTTGAGTTCGATTGATGAAGTGACAGAACTCCAGCAAGGGTTCGATCTGCCGGGCCTGAACCCGCTGCGCGAAGCCTTCTTCAAAGGCGGCCTGAAACAGCGAAATATGGCGCTCACCGGCATAGGTTCCAAGCACCTGCAGGGTTGCCGCACCAATGCCGCGCTTGGGTGTCGTGGCTGCACGGATGAAAGCGGGATCATCGTCTTCATTGGTCAACAGGCGCAGGTAGGCCGTGATGTCCTTGATTTCCGCCTTATCAAAGAAAGACTGACCACCGGAAAGCAGGTAGGGAACACGATGATTCCGCAGATGAGTTTCAAACAACCGCGCCAGATGATTTGAACGATAGAGGATGGCGTAATCCTTGAAATGCCCGCGATGCTCGAAACGATGCGCCTGCAGCTTCATGATCACACCCTCGGCCTCCGCCTCGTTGTCGCGACAGGCGGTGACGTTGATCACATCGCCAATCCCCAGATCGGACCAGAGCTTTTTGTCGAACAGCTTTTCGTTATGCGAAATAACGCTGTTGGCAGCTTTCAGTATGCGCACTGTCGACCGATAATTTTGCTCCAGCTTAATGACCTTGAGCGCCGGAAATTCAGCCGGCAGCTTTTTCAGGTTATCGATGTCGGCACCGCGCCAGCCGTAGATCGCCTGATCATCATCACCCACCGCCGTAAATTGAGCCCGCACCCCGGTCAGCAGCTTGAGCAACTGGTACTGCCCGGCATTGGTATCCTGATATTCATCGACCAGCAGATAACGCAGGCGGTTCTGCCACTTTTCACGAATCTCCGGATGCTGTTCAAAAAGCACCACCGGCAGGCCGATCAGGTCATCGAAATCGACCGCCTGATAAGCCTTTAAAGTGGCTTCGTAAGACAAATAGGCGTGAGCCGCCATTGCCTCATGTTCGCTACTGGCCAGCTGGCGCGCCGCCTCCGGGCTGACCAGGGCATTTTTCCAGTTAGAAATAATCGACTGCAAACTGCGTAGCGTCGCCTTGTCCACCGTTTTGGCAACGTCACTAATAATGCCACCACAATCGGCCGAATCAAAAATCGAGAAACGCGGCTTATAACCAAGTGCCTTGGCTTCTTCACGCAGGATGCGAACGCCGAGCGAGTGGAAGGTCGAAATCTGCAACTCATCGGCCAATTGGCGAGGCATGATCTTGCCGATCCGCTCCTGCATTTCCTTTGCCGCTTTATTGGTAAAGGTAATTGCGGCCACGTTACGCGGCTTAAAACCGCAATCCTGCACCAGATAGGCAATTTTCTGGGTAATCACCCGGGTTTTTCCCGAACCCGCCCCCGCCAGGACGAGCAAAGGCCCGTCAAGGTAATGAATTGCTTCGCGTTGTTGGGGATTGAGGCCGGACATCAAAGGCAACGCCCCGGCAAAACGGGGCGTGTGGGAAAGGGCCTGAATTTTAACCTAAGCGAAGCAGCTCCCGGCAGCAGGAAAGCAAGGCGTCATACCTTATCGTCGATGCGGGTAAATCTTTGACTGAGTGCTTGCAGCTTAACCAGACCATTCATGTTTGATCCCAACAAAGTCAGTTGCGCCGCAACCTGCCGGGCACTATCAAGCACCAGCTCACTTCCCTCAAACGGGCCAATGGCACGCGGATCGTACTCGGCCAGTTCTTGCTGCAAGGAACGCTGGCGATCCCCCTCTACGCCCTCTGAGGCTTCAACCCGACGGATGGTGCTGGCTGACACATGGCGCGCCCGCTCAGCCGCTTCCGGCGAGGTGTGCTGCGTAGTTGATTCGAGGCGACTAAGTTTCATTGGTGGGCTCCTGCTCTATTCAACGGCCGAAAGCCCCACCAGCTTTAGCTTAGAGTGCGCCAAAGACCTTCTTCAAGAGATCACTGCCCGCCCCCATCGGATTAGAGCGCAGTTTTTTCTCTTCATCGGCAATCATCGAAAACAAGCCATCCATCGCCTTTTGCGTTACATAGGCATCAAGATCAGCATCTTTTTTATCAATCAACCCAGCACTCGCCGCCTTGCCGGCGAACTGATTGTACTGGTCGGCAAGTTGGACTTTTTTGGTCGCCGATTTGACGATGGGCGAAAATTTCTGACTCAGCTGCTCGGTCGAGGTGCGCTTGAAATACTGCGTCACGCTATCTTCGCCACCAGTCAGAATCCCCTTGGCATCCTGCAGAGTCATTTTCTTGATCGAATCACTGAGGATAGGCTTAGCCTCGGATACGGCCTGCTCCGCTGCATGATTCATCGTCGCGATCAGCTCATCAGCCTGCTTACCCATACCAACCATACGCATGCCCTTTTCGGCGCTCTGCAAATAACTTGGCAGGGGGATTTTGACCTTACTATTGCCGAGGAAGCCATTTTCTTTACCCAGCGAGGAAACCGCGTAATCCGCCCCCTTGTTCAAGGCTTCCTTGACTCCGGCGCTGGCATCTCCAGTCGAAATTGCATCCAGCCC
>CAYRBE010000093.1:0-8752 GCA_964422345.1 uncultured Dechloromonas sp. | reverse complement strand
GTCAGACAGAATCTTGGCGACTGGGGCCAGGCAGTTGGTGGTGCAAGAAGCGTTGGAAACGACAGTCATGTCGGCCCTTAGCGCGCCTTCATTAACACCCATGACGATGGTGGTATCGACATCGTCACCGCCTGGAGCGGAGATCAGGACGCGCTTGGCACCTTGATCGAGCAGGTCTTTTGCCTTGGCTTTGGTGGTGTAGGCGCCGGTGCACTCAAGCAGGATATCAACCCCGTGGCTGGCCCAGTTGACGCCCTTTGGGTCCTTGGTGGAGTAAAAAGCGACCTTCTTGCCATCAATGATGATGCAGTTTTCACCTTCGGTTTCAACGCTGGTGCGGAAGCGGCCATGGGTGGTGTCGTACTTCAGCAGGTGGGCGTTGGTCGCCAGATCACCAGCGGCGTTGATGGCGACGACTTCGAATTCATTTTGCAGACCCTGCTCGTAAATCGCGCGCAGGGTGCAGCGACCGATACGACCAAAACCATTGATAGCAACCTTGATAGCCATTGAAGCTTCTCCTTGTGAGTAAATCAGGATGAGTTAATTAGGACAGCAGGGCCTTCGTCGTGTTGACGACGTTGGCAACGGTGAAACCAAACATTTCAAACAACTGGTTAGCCGGGGCAGATTCGCCGAAGCGGTCGATACCGATTACTGCGCCATGCAGGCCGACATATTTGTGCCAGAAATCCGGGTGGGCGGCTTCGATGGCAATACGCGGCAGGTGGCTGCCGAGGACGCTGATCCGGTATTCCTTGCTCTGACGGTCAAAAACATTGGTGCAGGGCATAGAGACGACACGTACTGCGATGCCTTCGGCAGCCAGTGCTGCCTGCGCATCGAGTGCCAGTTTGATTTCAGAGCCGGTGGCGATCAGGACTGCCTTGGCATCGGCCGGGTTGGATAGAACGTAACCACCTTTGGCGATGTCAGCATCAGCGATCTGGCCGGTGACGGTGGGCAGGTTCTGGCGCGACAGGGCCAGAACGCTCGGGCCATCCTTGCGCTCGACCGCTGCGGTCCAGGCGATAGCGGTTTCAGTCGCATCAGCCGGGCGCCAGACATCAAGGTTCGGGATGATACGCATCGACGGGATGTGCTCAACCGGCTGGTGGGTCGGGCCATCTTCGCCGAGACCGATCGAGTCATGGGTGTAAACCATGATCTGGCGCTGTTTCATCAGCGCCGCCATGCGGATGCCGTTACGGGCGTAGTCGGAAAAGACGAGGAAAGTCGCGGTGTAAGGAATCAGGCCGCTGTGTAGCGCGATACCGTTTGCGATGGCGGTCATGCCAAATTCTCGGACGCCGTAGTAGCAATAATTGCCGCCTTCAGTGCGGGTGACGCCCTTGCTGCCCTTGACGAAGGTCAGGTTAGAGCCGGCGAGGTCAGCTGAGCCACCGAAGATTTCCGGTACGGCCGGAACCAGTGCAGCGATGGCGTTTTGCGAAGCCTTGCGGGTTGCAATGTTTTCGGCCTTTTCGCGGCAGCTGGCGATGTAGGTAGCCTTGGTGGTTTCCCAATTCGCTGGTAGGTCGCCTTTGATGACGCGGCGCTCAAACTCCGCAGCTTCAGTCGGGAAGGCTGCCTGATATGCCTTGAAACGGTTGCTCCAGTTTTCCTCGAAAACAGCGCCGGCCGGCTTGCGGTTCCAGGCGGCGTAAACGTCGGACGGGATTTCGAAGGGCGGGTGATTCCAGCCGATGTATTCGCGGGCTGCAGCAATTTCGTCTTTTCCGAGCGGTGCACCGTGGCAGTCGTGCGAGCCTTGCTTATTAGGCGAACCGGCACCAATGGTCGTCTTGCAACAGATCAGGCTGGGCTTGTCGGTGACTGCCTTGGCTGCAAGCAGGGCGCGCTCGATTGCGTCGCTGTCATGGCCGTTGACGCCGGCAATCACATGCCAGCCATAAGCTTCAAAACGCTTCGGAGTGTCGTCGGTAAACCAGCCTTCGACGTGGCCGTCAATGGAAATGCCATTGTCGTCCCAGAAAGCGATCAGCTTGCCGAGGCCGAGCGTGCCAGCTAGAGAGCAGGCTTCGTGCGAAACGCCTTCCATCAGGCAGCCATCGCCAAGGAAGGTATAAGTGTGGTGATTGACGATCTCGTGGCCGGGTTTATTGAACTCGGCAGCCAGCACCTTTTCAGCCAGCGCGAAGCCGACAGCATTGGTGATGCCCTGGCCGAGCGGGCCGGTGGTCGTTTCAACGCCGGGCGTGTAGCCGTATTCCAGGTGACCTGGTGTCTTGGCGTGCAACTGACGGAAGTTTTTCAGATCATCGATCGACAGATCGTAGCCGCTCAGGTGGAGCAGAGCGTAGATCAGCATCGAGCCGTGGCCGTTCGATAATACAAAGCGGTCACGATCCGGCCATTGCGGGTTGGCCGGGTTGTGGCGCATATGGCGGCGCCAGACGACTTCGGCGATTTCCGCCATGCCCATTGGTGCGCCCGGATGGCCGGAGTTGGCCTGCTGGACTGCATCCATGGCGAGGGCGCGAATGGCGCCGGTCAGTGGAGAAAACTTGGGTAGGTTGCTGACGCTCATGTCCGGAAATTCCAGCCTGCTGAAAAGGCTAAATTATCCGGGAAAACCCGTGTTTTGGGTAGGGCGAAGTTGCTATCCGGCGACCAGATGGGTCCCGGATAGCTTGTTTTTTGACTTAAATATTGGGGTCGTAGTTGATCATCATCAACACACCCTGACCACCGCCCCAGCTGCCGCCGGTGTAGGAGACGCTGCCCTGGCCACGATAAACAACCTCGTAACGGTAGCGGTCGGTGCCGAAGTAGAAGGGAATGAATGCCTTGCCGGTGGGGTGGGTGCGAATATCCATGCTGGTGCCGCCAAGGATGCGTTCGACCTCCGCTTGCATCATGCCGATTTGCAGCTTGGCCCATTTGCTATTTGGTGGAATGTTGCCGTAAACCTCGCCTTCAAAGGTGCCGTCGGTTGACTTCATCATCCGTGGTTTGCCTGCTTCTGTTGGCTTGGCGGCTTCTTTGGCGGGGGCTGGCGCAGGGGCTGCTGCTACTGGTGCCGTTGCCGCAGGTGCAGGTGTGGGTGCAGCAGTTGGCGTTGTCTTGGGTTTCGCTGGCTCGCAGTCGACTGGCGCTACTGTTTCTTTTTGGCCTTTTTTCTTGGTTGATTTTATCTTTGCGCTAGTTACTGGCGGGCAGGTCGGTTTGGCCGGCGGCGCTTCAACAACGGGCGGCGGGGGCGGAGCAGGCTCCGGTTTGGTTTCCTTGCTGGCGCAACCGGCACCGATTGCAGCAGCGGAAAGTATGAGCGCAAGAGTACGAATGTCCATCGTGAAGCTCCTTTGAAGTGTCTTTGGTGTGGAGGCTGCTTTTTTAATTTGAGTGGTAAGCGGTGACCCGTTCGACTTCATTTTTAGAACCGAGAATCACCGGTACCCGTTGGTGAAGCTGGTTTGGTTGAATATCGAGAATGCGTTCGCGCCCGGTAGTGGCAGCGCCGCCAGCCTGTTCGATCAGTAGGGCCATCGGGTTGGCTTCATACATCAGGCGCAGTTTGCCGCCCTTGTCTTTCATTTTGCTGTCGAGCGGGTACATGAAGATGCCGCCGCGCGTCATGATGCGATGAACGTCAGCCACCATGGAGGCAACCCAGCGCATGTTGTAGTCCTTGCCGAGTGGCCCGGTTGTGCCGGCCTGCATTTCAGCAACGTAGCGTTGCACCGGGGCTTCCCAGAAGCGCTGGTTCGACATGTTGATGGCAAATTCTTTGGTGTCGGCTGGAATCTGAACGTTTTCCTGAGTCAGGATGAAGCTGCCTTGTTCGCGGTCGAGCGTGAAGACTGAGACGCCATCGCCGACCGTAAGAACGAGTATGGTAGTCGGGCCATAAACCGCATATCCGGCGGCGACTTGTGCCGTGCCGGGTTGGAGAAATGCCGCTTCGGCGGCTTCCGGGGTGCTCAGGTCAGCGCCTTCAGGGCACTTTAGTACGGAGAAGATGGTGCCGATGGAGACATTGACGTCAATGTTCGATGAGCCATCCAGCGGGTCGAACATCAATAGGTACTCACCCTGTGGGTAGCGATTGGGAACCAGATGCGGCAGGTCCATTTCTTCCGAGGCCATGGCGGCGAGGTGACCACCCCACTCATTGGCGTCGAGCAGGATGTCGTTCGAGAGGACATCGAGTTTCTTTTGTGCTTCGCCTTGAACATTGTCGCTACCCGCTTCACCGAGCACGCCGCCCAAGCTGCCTTTGCCGATGGCGATGGAGATGGCCTGGCAGGCGCGGGAAACAATTTCGATCAGGAATTTTAGATCGGCGGTGATGATGCCCTTATTGCGCTGTTCCTCGGTGAGGTAACGTGCCAGCGTGCGCTGTCCCATGGTGACTCCCTGCTTCAATGACAAAACAGGGATTTTACCCTGCCGGATGCAGTGCGTGCAGAAAGGCGAAGGCTGCGCCGCTAGTCAGTGGTTTGCTGAATAAATAGCCCTGGATCTCGTCGCAGCCATTTGACCGCAGAAGTTCAAGCTGATCTTCTGTTTCAACACCCTCTGCAATAACGTTCAGACCGAGCGAGTGAGCGAGGGCGATGGTACCGAAAGCAATTGCACGGTCATTGAGGTCAGTTTCGATGTCAGTAACAAATGATCGATCAATTTTCAAATGGTCGATCGGGAATCGTTTGAGGTAGGACAGCGATGAATAGCCTGTACCGAAATCGTCAATGGCCAGCGTGACGCCCATGCGTCGAATGTTTTGAAGTATCTGGATTGACTCTTCGGGGTTTTCCATCACTGAGCTTTCGGTGATTTCGAGCTCAAGACATTCAGCGGGTAGCCCCGATTCAACAAGGGCGCCAGCAACTGTATTACAAAAATCACGGCGCTGCAGTTGGCGGGCAGAGACGTTGACGGCAATACGCATCATGCCCAGACCTTTGTCTTGCCAGTGTTTCATTTCGCGACAGGCGGTATGTAGCACCCATTCTCCAATATCGACGATCAGCTCGGTTTCTTCGGCAATCGGGATGAAGCGGTCAGGCGAGATCATGCCATCGGTCGGGTGATGCCAGCGAATCAGCGCCTCAACACCGGTTGGTTTGGCGCTGCTGGCGCTGAATTGGGGCTGGTAGGCGATGCTGAATTCGTTACGGGATAGGGCGTGACGCAGTTTGTGTTCGAGATCGAGGCGGGTGGCCGTAGCCTGATTCATCTCTTGGGTAAAGAACTGGTAATTGTTGCGGCCTGCTGCTTTTGCTTGGTACATCGCCATGTCGGCGTTGCGCATGACGGTGTCAGCATCCGGCCCATCATCCGGAAAAACGCTGATGCCAATTGACGGGCTGGTATGTAGTTCATGCCCGTCGGCGTTGATAGCGGTGGAAAGCTTGGCAATAATTTTGCTGCCGATATTGGCAGCGTCCGCTGCGGAACTGATGCCCGGCAACAAGATCACAAATTCGTCCCCACCCAGGCGGGCGACATAGTCGGTTTCGCGAATGGCATTCGATAGCCGGCAAGCGACTTCACGCAATAGCTCATCGCCGACTTGGTGACCGAGTGTGTCGTTGATAATCTTGAAACGATCAAGGTCAATAAACATGATGGCCAGTTTCCACTGGTGACGGCGTGCTTCCGGCAGTAGCTGGGCGAGCCGCATGAGCAAGGCGAGTCGGTTGGGCAAGCCGGTTAGTGCATCGTGCTGGGCAATGTGACGCATCCGCTCTTCAAACTGTTTGCGCTCAGAAATGTCGGCCAGCATCCAGATGTAGTGGGCTGGTTCCTTACCAGTGGCGCCACTAACTTGACTAAGCCTGATATCAGCAATGAAGTCCTGACCATTCTTTTTGGTTGCGGTCAGTTCGCCAGCCCAGGTCTTGTTGGCTGCGAGATGCATTTGAAGTTCGTCGAGAGAAAGCTCTTCGCCGAGCGAGAGCAATGCAAATATGGTGTGTCCTGACAGTTCATATGACTCGTACCCGGTCATTTCGCTGGTTGCCGGGTTCATCGAGAGAATGCGGTGGTCTTCGTCGGTGATGATGATGCCGGTTGGCGAGTGATTGAACACCTTTTGCGCCAAGTGCTGCTGTCCAATTGTGCGGCGGCGTTCAGTGGCGCTGGTGTAGATAGTGACGAATCCACCATCCGGCAAAGGGGCGCCATGAATATCGAGCACCTGTCCATTTGGACGGTCACGCTCGAAGTGATGCGGCTGGGGGCTGCGGGCCAAGGTGAGCCGTGCCTTGATTAAGGTATCCACGTCGCCCGAACCGTATTCTCCGCGCGCAGCATTGAAGCGAAAAATGCTCTCAAGCGTTGCGCTCTGGTTTTCTACCAATGAAGCTGGCAGGTCGAGCAGTTTGAGAAACTCTTGATTGTGCAGGGCGAGCTTTTGGTCTTTATCGAAGAGGCTGATGCCGCATGGAACATTCTGAATAACTGCCTGCAGCATGTCATGTTGCAAGCGTAGCGCTTGCTCGGACTCTTTGCTGGCAGTGATGTCCGTATAAGTGGTGATAAATCCCGCTAGCTTGCCATCGATAAATAATGGCTCGCCTTGGGTCAGATGAGTTCTGCCGTTGGGTCGTGTGCGTTCGAGCCGGTGGGCTTCAAAGCGCATGGCGAGGTCGTTAATTCGAGTGACGTGTTCTTCTGGATCGCCGGGGCCAAATTCACCACGCAGGGCGGGGATTCTGATTAGGTCAGAGAAACGAACCCCTTCTTTTACAGCATCTGCAGGCAGTTCAAGGACATCAAGAAACCCCTGGTTCCAGACCTGTAGGCAGAGGTTTTCGTCAAACACACTAAGCCCCTGCGCCATATTTGCCATGATGGCCTGAAGATAGGCGTGCTTACGCTGGGCTTCATTGGCAGTTGGCGGAGGGGTGTTTGGGGTGTTCACTATCCTTGGTCACCGATATGTATTGCAGCAAATAATAGCTCAAGCCTGTTGCTCTGGGCGAAAAACGCTGGAAGTATTTCGATTGTCATATCTTCCATTTTATTGAACAGCCAATTGAAGCAATCTGGGCAATTGGGCCGTGCCCATCGTGGCTAATCTTTTTCATGGCTGCAAATAACTCGCGTTCGGCGTCTGCCGGGCCGGGGTTTCGTCCTGACGAATCCAGTCGGCCACGGTATTGCAGCTCAAGCTGGCTGTTGTAACCGAAGAAGTCCGGGGTGCATACGGCACCATAAGCGCGGGCGATGGCTTGGCTCTCGTCGATCAGGTAAGGAAAAGGGAAGTCCAGCTCCTTTGCCCATTGCGCCATGTTTTTTGCCGAATCTTCGGGGTACACCGTAGCATCGTTACTCATGATCGCTACGCTACCGATTCCGTGCTTGTTGAGTTCGCGGCAGTCGCGAATCAGGCGGTCAATGATGGCCTTGACATAGGGGCAGTGGTTGCAGATGAACATCACCAGCAAACCGTTTGTGCCGCGGCAACTTTCGAGTGTGTGGCGTTTGCCGTCAACGCCGGGGAGGTCAAAGCCGATTGCGGGTTGGCCAAAATCACACACTGGCGGGTTTAAAGCGACCATGGATCTCCCCTCAACATCACAATTGGCTGATAATAGCAGCGATGAATATGCCTAGATTTTACTGTTCTGAAGCACTCTCGCAAGGGGCGCTCATTGATCTTCCTGAGCCGGTGGCGCGCCACGCGGTGAGAGTTTTGCGTCTGCCGCCGGGGGCGGGGATAGTTTTGTTTGACGGGCGCGGTGGTGAGTATGAGGCGCGTATCGAGCGTATAGAAAAAACGCGTGTTGTCGTTGAATTGGTGGCGTGGCGTGAAGTTGAGCGTGAGTCCAAACTCTCAATTAGCTTGGTTCAGGCAGTTCAGGCTGGCGACAAAATGGATTTCACTATCCAGAAGGCCGTCGAGTTGGGGATCGCCGATATCATCCCGGTTGATAGCCGGCGCAGTGTGATTCGGCTGGCTGGTGAGCGGGCCGTCAAGCGGGTGGCGCACTGGCAGGGGGTGGCGACATCAGCTTGTGAACAATGCGGGCGTAATCGTGTGCCGCTTGTCGCGCCGCTGGAAAAGTTGGAGCATTGGCTGTCCCGGCCAGCACGTCCGGGTTTGCGTCTGATGCTGGCGCCGGATGCTGAGCAGTCCTTGGTTGATTTGCCGCCGGCTAAAGAAGTGCAACTGTTGATCGGGGCCGAAGGGGGGCTTGATCCACAGGAAATGATCGCGGCAAAGCAGGCGGGATTTCAGGCGGTTCGTTTGGGGCCGCGGGTTTTGCGTACGGAAACAGCGGGCTTGGCGGCTTTGGCTGCGCTACAAGCCTTATGGGGTGATTTTAGGGAGGAATAATCATGTTTGAATCAGCAGAGCTGGGCCACACGATTGACAAGGAAACCTTCAAAAAAGAGGTGCCGAAACTGCGCGCCGCCTTGCTTGATGTGCAGTACGACATGCTTGAGAAGAAAGAATTTCCGGTGGTCATCCTGATCAGTGGTGTCGATGGTAGCGGCAAGGGCGAAACGATCAACCTGCTTTATTCCTGGATGGATCCACGCCATATTTCCACCTTGGCGTTTTCCACGCCGAGTGATGAAGAGCGTGCCCGGCCCTATATGTGGCGTTACTGGCGTGCCCTGCCACCTAAAGGTAAGGTCGGGATTTTTGCCGGTTCCTGGTATTCGCAGCCAATTACCGATCGGATCACCGGCAAGATGCGGCGCTCGGAGATGGATGAGCAACTCGACGACATCAATCGTTTCGAGGCCATGCTGGTTAACGAAGGTGCGTTGG
>CAYRBE010000092.1:0-8767 GCA_964422345.1 uncultured Dechloromonas sp. | reverse complement strand
TAAAGATCGCGTTCTGCCCTTCCGAAACGGTGACACTGTTGACGCTAACGCCCGGACGGTCGTCCAAAGCCGGCGGTTGCACAGCCGGCGGGGTGACCGTTGGTGGCAACGGGGTGCCCGCTGTGCCGTCGTCGGTGATGGTGCCGATACCGGTGGCGCTGTTGCTCGCCGTCACTGCGTTCAGGGTGAAGGTCTCTGGTCCTTCGTACACCTTGGCCGACTCATCAGCCGTCGTCGCTACTGAAACGTAGAAGGTCGTGGTGTTGGCTGGAACATTAATCACACCGCCTACGACCGGGGTCCAGGTGGTGCCGTTGTCAAACGTGACTTGCAGGCTGTTCGATAGATCACTGCCTAGCGTCGCATCCTGGTCGGTACCAATTGCCGTGTTGCCCAGCGACAGGGTCACTGTCGTCGGGTTGGCAGACGGGGTGTTCAGGCTGAGCGTAAAGATCGCGTTCTGCCCTTCCGAAACGGTGACACTGTTGACGCTAACGCCCGGCGCCGGTTTTGTTGTTTCTGTTCCTATTCCTGCAATCTGACCCGCGGCCCCAACAACACTCGGCCCGCCTTCAATCGTATCAACCACCCGGCCACGTGCGGTACCAAACTGGAAGGCAAGCGGATCAACCGTTTCTACGATGCGAAGCAACTCGACAAAAGAGTGACCTTCTTCTCCCCCCGCCCCAGCTAAACCGGCAGCAGGATCTTCCAGTAGTGCGTCAAGGTCACCACCTTCAGTAATTGCCTTGGCAATTTTCTGGAAACCCTTTTGATTGTTGGCAACGGAGCTATCTGCCGCATCCGGCTTAACTTCAGCGCCAACTTCAGCATCGACCTGAACAGATTGTCCGGGGCGAACGGTTAAATCTCGGCCGTCAGCCAGTTTTAGATTTACTTGGGAGCCGTCAGCGGCGACTACAGTCTCGCCTTCACGAATCACATCCCCTGTTTTTAGGGTTCGGACTTTTCCTGCGCTGTCACGAGCAGTTGCTGCACCGGAAAGGGATGTAACTTTAGCGATAACTTGGGCCATGACGGATACTCCAGACACTATTAGCAATACTGCCAGTCTAGAGTTATGCCCACCGCCCTGCTATTGGACCAAAGTACAGTTTCGGCCGAAAAGTGTGAAATATTCGACGTTTTAGGTCAAATAGTCAGCCCATTGATTTTGAGCGAGAGCTGAAGGCGATCGCGCAATCCGAGCTTCTCAAAAATCGAGGTCAAATGGGCTTTGGCCGTTCTTTCTGAGATCGACAATTGCTCGGCAACTTCGCGGTTACTTGAACCACTGGCAACCAGTTGCGCAACCTGCCTCTCACGGTCGGACAAGAGTGCTGACCAATCATCGTTTTTTGCCTTTTTGGCCTGTGCACCGTAGGCTTTGGCTGTACTACCCACCAATTGCTTAAGCAGCGTTTGCCCGACCCACAAGCCGCCATTGGCAACCACCAGCCCGACCTGTTGCAAGACATCGGGTGCGGCATGGGTGTTACAACATCCACTGGCACCCAAACTCAGTGATGCCATGATCAACTCTTGACTCGGTGCGTCTGCGAGAAGAACCGCCTGCTGCGCCTCCCCAAGGCTCAAACCTGGATAGACCGTCTCAACATCTTCATTTGCTGCGATATGCAGCCAGACAATACCGGCCTCACCCAAAGGAATTTCCGCAAGCCTGTCCCGGCGCAACAATATCGCCTGCGGCATGGCTTCCAGCCAGTTGGAGAGTAACGCCCCCCCGGAAAACACAATCCAGTGCTGCATCACCGCTCCGTCATCGAAACATTTTTGGCCCGCAGAACTGGCTTCAACAGGTAAGAAAGTACGCTTTTCTTCCCGGTCAAAATATCCACCTCGGTGACCATACCCGGAATAATCGGCAGATTTGCGTTACCGAAACCGGGTTTATTGGTTCTAACGCGTACCGTATAAAAGGCATTACCCTTCTCATCGACCACGCTATCCGCCCCAATGTGCTCAAGCGTGCCTTCCAAGCCGCCATAGACGGAAAAGTCATACGCTGTAAATTTAACCATCACCGGCAAGCCCGGACGCAAGAAGGCGATATCACGCGGTAGAACTCTGGCTTCAAGCAGCAAAACATCTTCCAGAGGCACAATTTCTATCATGTCTTTACCGGGCTGAACCACGCCACCCACGGTATTCACGAGCAAGCGTTTAACCGTACCTTTAACCGGCGAACGAATGGATGATTGCTTGACGCGGTCAGTCAGCGCGACGCCACTTTCGGTCACGCTACTTAACTTCGCCATCGTCTCAGAAAGCTCTTTGCCGGCATCGTTACGAAATGTTAGTTCGACCTCTTCAATTTTCCGCTGCGCTTCGTTAATTGCTGCCTGAACTCGCGTCCCTTGAGCTGATGCCATATCACGCTCACCGCGATAGCGCGAAACATCACGCTCCAAACGCAATAGCTCAACCTCCGACACCGCACCAGAATTAATCAGGGGCTTGGTTACCGCCAACTCCCTTGAGGTCAGGTCATATCCCTGAGATGCCTGAGCACGCCTTGCTTGAGCCTCATTCAACTCCTGCTGGCGCTGAGCGAGTTGCTGACGAGCGATCGAGACCGCTGCCGCAGCCTCGTCCCGTTTGGCCTCGTAAATCATACGTTCCTGCTGAACGATCTCAGGCGCAGCAGCAACAACCTCAGGCGGCGGAATGAAAGGCTTACCATCAGAAATCGCCTTCAAGCGAGCCGCCTTGGCCATCAAACCCAACGACTGCGACTGGCTTTCCTTGACTGACGAAACAAAACGCGTCTCGTCAATTTTGATCAACAACTGGTTAGCCTGAACAACATCACCCTCACGCACCAGTATTTCCGAGACCAATCCGCCATCGATGCTCTGCAAAATCTGTAACTGTTTGGATGGAATCACTTTGCCATCACCGCGGGTAACCTCATCGAGTTGAGCCACAGCTGCCCACAAAACAAAAACCGCGAAAACAATACCAATCGAACGCAACAAAACACGCGCCCGAAGCGGCTCCTGGCGCAGGATGGCGAGATCAGCATCGGTCGCAAAGTCGACTGCCTCAATATCCTCTTTGCTCGGCAAGCGCCCAAGCACTCGCTCAACCCTGGGTGCGTTTTTTTGAGCAATCCGCTCAAGCCATGCATGCACTGCAAGGCCAGCCGATTTCAGGCGACTCATGACGCCCTCCCGATACGACCACTCTGCAAGGCCTGAATAACCTGATCACGCGGGCCATCGGCAACGATTTTCCCGTCATCCACAACAATGACGCGAGTCGCCAGATCAAGCAGGCTATTACGGTGAGTCACAATGATCACCGTTTTATGTCCGGCCGCGACTTTCAGGCGCTCTTTGAACTGTTGCTCGGAAGAGAAATCCATTGCGCTGGTCGGTTCATCAAGCAAAAGAATCGGCGGGTCCATCAAGAACGCCCGCGCAATCGCAACACCTTGACGCTGGCCGCCGGACAGTGACTCTCCTCGCTCACCAATCATCATGTCAAAGCCAGCTGGATGTCGATTTACGAACTCCGTTAAACCTCCAGCCTCGGCTGCTGCAACAATTGTTGCGTCGTCGGCATAGGGTGCGCCAATCGAAATATTGTCACGCAAGGTGCCGTAGAACAGGGTGACGTCTTGCGCGACATAGCCAATATTGCGTCGCAAATCCGCTGGGTCGAGTTGGCGAATATCCACACCATCAATTAATACCGCCCCGCCTGTAGGTTGATACAAGCCCAACAAAAGCTTCTGCAACGTCGTCTTGCCCGAACCAATGCGCCCAATGACGACGATTTTTTCGCCTTCCAAAATTTTGCAGGAAAACCCCTTAAGGGCTGTCATTGCGGCATTGGGGTAAGAAAATTCAACATCCCTGAATTCAATATTCCCCTTCAGGTCAGGGCGATGCACAAATGCGGCATCATCCGGACGCTCAACCGGATTGGTCATGATTGTCTCAAGCGAAGCCAGCGAAACCTTGGCGTTGTGATATTGCATCAACAAACCGACCATCTGCCCCAAAGGCGCCACCGCGCGCGAGGTGAGCATAGTGCAGGCAATCAACCCGCCCATCGTCAAACGCCCTTCGCCAATCAGATACACCCCGGCAACGACCACCACGATGTTGATCACCTGCTGAATTTCCATTGCGCCATTGGTTGCTGCCGCGGAGAGGAAGCGCATCTGGTTATTCACCCGGGAAACAAAAGCCACCGACTTTTCCCACTTCGACTGCATGACGCTTTCAGCCCCTTGCGTCTTGATTGTTTCAAGGGCAGTGAGACTTTCGATCAGCGTCGCATTACGCAAGGCCCCGGCGCGGTAAGTTGTCTCAGAGAGCTCGTGCATCTTGTGCTGGAGGATATAGGCATAAATCACCACAATCACAATCGCCAGCAAGACAGGCAGCACCAACTGCCACGCGATGATGCCAATGACAAAAATAAACAGGAAAGCAAACGGCAGGTCGATAAATGCCGTCACCGATGCCGATGTAATAAAGTCTCGTACCGACTCAAAAGAACGGAGGTTCGAGGAAAAAGAACCGACAGCCGCCGGACGCGATTCCATCCTTACGCCCAGCACCCGCTGCATAATTTTTGCCGACAACTGCAAATCAATTCGCGCGCTGGCCAGGTCAAGAAAGTAACCGCGTAGCGATCGCAGCATCATATCGACGCCGATCATCAGCAAAACACCTAGCGCCAGAACCCAAAGTGTTTCAATTGCCCGATTCGGGACAACTCGGTCATAGACGTTCATGGAAAACAATGGCATTGCCAAAGCAATTACGTTAATCAATAACGCAGCTGCAAGTACATCCCGGTAGACCTGCCATTGATCCGACAATGCGCCCCAGAACCAGTGTTTTAGTCTGACTTCGCCAACCTGCGGGGTGCGCTTATCAAAACGAAAATGTGGCCGGACAAAAATAGTTATCCCGGCATAACGCTCTTCGAGCACCTGCCGTGACAAAACAACCGACCCCTGCCCTGTTTCCGGGAACAACAGACGGGCGGTTTGTCCATCCTCATCCCACCCCATCAAGACGCAGGCTTCATCACCCTTAAGCAACAAAACTGCGGGCAGGAGCATCTCGTCAATGCGATCCAGAGAGCGCCTGGCCAGTTTGGCGGAAAGCCCGGAGCGATTCGCTGCACGACCAAACAATGAGGGAGGCAACAAGCCTTTTTCAAGCGGCAACCCAGCGACCAAAGCAGCACGCGTACTTGGTCGACCATGGATACGGGTTAACTCGACCAGACAATCAAGCAAAGGATCACTGTGCAGAATATCTTCCCGCACACCGGCAATACCGACTTCGACCGAACCGCTCATATTTTATTGTTATCCCAGCCTTGATACGCGGGGATTCTAACGTGCGCCCAGCAAATAAACAGGAAAAAATTCACGAACGGCCGAAGCAAGCAGGCTATAGCTAAAGTTAAACAATTAGTGGAACAATCAGCAAAGCAACCAGATTGATGATTTTAATCAGCGGATTAATTGCCGGCCCCGCCGTATCTTTATAAGGATCGCCGACCGTGTCACCGGTAACGGCCGCTTTGTGGGCCTCAGAGCCCTTGCCACCATAGTTTCCATCTTCGATGTATTTTTTGGCGTTATCCCATGCCCCACCACCGGTCGTCATCGAAATAGCAACAAACAACCCCGTCACGATCGTCCCCACCAACAGGCCACCCAAGGCTTGCGGCCCGAGCAACAGACCGACAATAATCGGCACGGCTACGGGAAGTATCGAGGGAATCATCATTTCCTTGATGGCGGCCACGGTCAGCATATCGACTGCCCGTGAATAATCCGGCTTGGCTGTGCCTTCCATAATGCCGGGAATTTCCTTGAACTGACGACGCACTTCAACTACGACAGCTCCAGCAGAACGCCCCACCGCTTCCATTGCCATCGCACCAAACAAAAATGGAATCATGCCGCCAATAAACAAACCAATGATGACCAGATGATTCGACAAATCAAAGGTAATGCCTTTTAAGCCAGCGGCCTCAAGTGCATGGGTGTAATCCGCAAACAGGACCAATGCTGCAAGTCCGGCAGAGCCGATAGCGTAGCCTTTGGTTACTGCCTTGGTGGTATTTCCCACCGCATCCAAAGGATCGGTCACATTACGAACCTCTTTCGGTAGCTCAGCCATCTCAGCAATGCCGCCGGCGTTATCGGTAATCGGCCCATAAGCGTCAAGCGCAACCACGATACCCGCCATCGAAAGCATGGAAGTTGCAGCAATCGCAATACCGAATAGACCGCCCAAGGCATGAGCAGCATAAATTGCCACACAAACAGAGAGCACAGGCAACGCAGTCGAACGCATCGACACCCCGAGTCCGGCGATGATGTTGGTGCCATGGCCAGTCGTCGATGCTTCAGCGACATGCCTCACCGGTGGATAATCCGTGCCGGTGTAGTACTCAGTAATCCAGACCAAGGCCGCGGTTAAAACCAAACCCACCACGGCGCAACCGAACATCGAACCGGTGGTGATTTTTGCTGCCACATCACCGGTTCCAATCAACCATGCAGTAATTGGGTAGTAGGCCAATAGCGCCAAACCACCGGCAACAATCAGGCCGCGATAGAGCGCCGCCATGATTTTTCCGCCTTCGGTGGCTTTGACAAAATGGCAGCCCACAATAGACGCAATGATCGAGACGCCCCCCAACGCAAGGGGATACAAGATCAAGGACTCACCCAAAGCGGGGGATGAATGAATTGTCAGCGCAGCCAACACCATCGTTGCCACCACGGTGACGGCGTAGGTTTCGAACAGGTCTGCCGCCATGCCGGCACAATCGCCAACGTTATCCCCAACATTATCGGCAATCACCGCAGGATTTCTCGGGTCATCCTCGGGAATTCCAGCCTCGACCTTGCCGACCAGATCCGCACCTACGTCAGCGCCCTTGGTGAAAATACCGCCGCCCAAACGCGCAAATATCGAAATCAATGAAGAACCAAAGGCCAATCCCACCAAGGGTTCGACCACATGATAGAGATCAGCGTCGCCACCCATTGATTTAAGAAAAGCGTAGTAACCGGCAACGCCGATCAGCCCCAAGCCGACCACCAGCATGCCAGTCACCGCACCGCCCTTAAAGGCCACCTCAAGCGCCGGGGCGATGCCGCCACGGGCAGCCTCGGCGGTTCGGACGTTAGCCCTGACCGAGACATTCATCCCAATAAAACCGGCCGCCCCAGACAATACGGCACCAATCAAAAAGCCAAAGGCGGTCAGCCAGCCCAGCTTAGGAATAAAACCGATCAAAAGAAAGAGAATGACGCCGACCATGGCGATGGTCCGGTACTGGCGTCGGAGGTAGGCATCCGCCCCCTCCTGAATTGCCTTGGCAATTTCCTGCATTCGTGAGTTGCCCGGAGACAAGGCCAAAATATGGCGGCTGGAAATCCATCCGTACAGAACTGCCAACACAGCGCACGCTAGCGCCAGTAACAAAGCTGCAGACATTTTGACTCCTCCCAAAGACAAACACTACACGGCGAAACCCGCCAATTTCTTAGGCACACTCAGGTTCTTCAGGCGTACATAATCAGGCAGCCCATTCCGGTAAGGCGGGGGATCTTCCCCTTCGATGAGTGGCTGCAAATAGATCCGACAAGCATCAGTAATGTGAAAACCATCCGGACTAATAAATTCAGGCGGCATCTTGCGCTCGACGTTCGCTACATCCTTGAGTGGGGCATGACCAATCTCCCAGCGGTAAGGCTGATCAGCCAAGCGATTAATCGTCGCCATTACTGCGGTTTTTGCCTCAAAAGCCATGTGCACCGCAGCACTGCCCAAAGCATACGCCTGTTCGATATCTGTTCGCGAAGCAAGGTGCCGGGCTGAGCGTTGCAGGTAATCAGCCAGCGCCCAATGATATTTGTAGCCCAGTTGATCCTTGATCAGTTGCGCCACCACCTGCCCGACCCCGCCGAGTTGCGAATGGCCGAAAGCATCAACCCCGCCCGCATCAGCCATCAATTGACCATCAGCATTCAGCAACCCTTCGGAAACGGCGACGGTGCAGTAGCCATAGGCTTTAACGCATTCATCAACCCGCGCCAAAAATCGCTCAGGATCAAACGGCACTTCGGGAAACAACAAAATATGCGGTGGCTCACCGGCGTTTTCAGAAGCCAAGCCACAAGCGGCAGTAATCCAGCCCGCATGACGCCCCATCACTTCAAGAACAAAAATCTTGGTCGATGTTCGAGCCATCGACGCCACATCAAAACCTGCCTCACGTATCGACGTTGCGACATATTTTGCAACCGATCCAAACCCAGGGCAGCAATCAGTCAGCGGCAAATCGTTATCAACGGTTTTGGGAATGCCAATACAGGTCAGCGGATAACCCAACTTTTCAGCAATCTGCGACACCTTCCAAGCGGTATCCATCGAATCATTGCCGCCGTTGTAGAAGAAGTAGCCAATCTCGTGCGCCTTGAAGACCTCAATCAGGCGCTCATACTGGGCTTTATGCTGATCCAGACTCTTCAGCTTATAACGGCAGGAGCCGAACGCACCACCCGGCGTTGAGCGCAGACGGGCAATATCTTCATCCGATTCAAAACTGGTATCTATCAGGTCTTCGGTCAGCGCGCCGATGATGCCATCCCGGCCGGCGAAGACTTTCCCGATTTTGTCGGGATGCCGGCGTGCTTCCTGAATCAGGCCGCACGCCGTTGCATTAATGACGGCAGTCACACCCCCTGACTGTG
>CAYRBE010000091.1:0-8784 GCA_964422345.1 uncultured Dechloromonas sp. | reverse complement strand
AACCTGAATCGGGAAATCGATCAGTTTAAGACTTGAGTTTGCGCCGCCGCCAGGCGTTGAGCAGATAAAGACGCCAGGCGGCTTTGCTTACAAAATAGCCGATGACCGCTAGGCATGTTGCGAGCACTACGATGCCAATGCCAAGTGGTTTTGCGACGGAGAGCATCCATGTCTGCATCGCCTCGGTCCAACCGACAAAGTTTACTACCGAGAAGTCTGGCGGAGCGATAAATTGAGCTTCTTGCCCTATCACCATTCGGCCAATCTGATACGACAGCAGATAGAGCGGAACGATGGTGACCGGATTGGTATAGAGCGTCACAAAAAGCGCTAGCGGTAAATTCACCCGAAAGATCACTGCGCAAAGACCCGCGCCGAGCATTTGCAATGGGCCGGGAATCAGTCCGCAAAATAATCCGGCAGCCACTGCGCCAGCAGCGGAGTGGCGATTCAAATGCCATAGCCTTGGGTGGAGGAGTGATGACTCAAACGGCCGCAACCAAGGGTTGCGACGTACGGTGTCATGGTCAGGCAAGTATTTTTTCAGGTAGCGGCGCATAACCGTATTATTGCAGGATGCGTCTGATAATTCTCGCTTTTGCGTTCGGTGTGCTTTTGCTGCAAATGCAGGCCAGCTTGCCAGACTGGAAACCGTGGGCTGTGGCCGGTGTCTTGTTGCTGCTGCCGCGCTTACGTAGCTCACACTGGTTTGCGCAGAGTCTGGCAATCCTTGCTTGTCTATTGCTTGGGCTGGCATGGGGGGCGTGGCGTGCGGAAATTCGGCTGGCCGATCATTTGGCGGCAGCGAATGAAGGTGTTGATGTCGAGGTGGTGGGTGTAGTCGCCTCCTTGCCTCAGGATTTTAGCCACGGCACTCGTTTTGAATTTGCCGTAGAACAGGTGTCCACCGTAGCATTCCCTGTGCCCGAAAGAATTATGCTTTCTTGGTACAGAGGCCGGCAGTTTGGAGAGCTTGCTGAGCCAAAGTTAGCCTCGCTCCTGCCCGGTGAGCGTTGGCGTCTGGTGGTCCGCCTGAAGCGGCCGCATGGCAATGCCAACCCCGGCGGTTTTGATTACGAGGCTTGGTTGCTCGAACGGAATATCCGCGCCACTGGTTATGTCCGAAATGATCCACCGGCCCGTCTCGCCGAAATGGTTTGGCGGCCGGATTACATGATTGAACGGCTGCGTTACCGGGTTCGGGCGACATTCGCCGAGGTCTTGCCCGCCGCAAATTACCCGTGGGCCGGTGTGCTGGTGGCTTTGACGATTGGCGATCAAAAAGCGATTCGCGGTGATTTGTGGGCAACCTTCAACCGCACCGGAACAACCCATCTGATGTCGATTTCCGGCCTGCATGTGACGATGGTTGCGGCGATTTTTGGCTGGCTGGTGAATTTTGTCTGGCGGCGGATGCCGGCGCTGGCCTTGCGCTTGCCGGCACAAAAAGCCGGATTGATCGCAGCCTGTATCGCAGCTTTGCTCTATGCGCTGATCGCTGGTTTTGCTGTGCCGGCCCAGCGCACCTTGTATATGCTCATGGTCGCCGCGCTGGCGATGCTTTCAGGGCGCATCATTGCACCCAGCCGGGTATTGGCGCTGGCGCTGTTTGTTGTGTTACTGATTGACCCATGGGCGGTACTTGCTGCCGGGTTCTGGTTGTCGTTCGGGGCGGTGGGTGTTTTGCTTTATGTTGGCTCAGCTCAAATCGGTAAAGCATCGGGGTTTCGCCAAAAAATGCGAGACTGGGGCATGATTCAGTGGGCCGCAACTTTGGCTTCCTTGCCTATTCTGTTGCTGGTTTTTCAGCAGTTTTCCTTGGTTTCGCCTTTAGCCAATGCGATTGCGATTCCGGTGATCAGCTTTGTCGTGACACCTTTAGCCTTACTCGGTGCGGTAATTCCGTGGTGGCCGATACTTGCTTTGGCGCATTGGGTGCTGGATTGCTTGATGGTGTTTCTGGTTTGGGCCGCCGCCTGGCCGGTATGGCAAGCGCCTGCACCGCCTTTGTGGGTCGTGCTGGTGGCTGGAGCCGGTGTGTTCATCTGCCTTTTGCCGCGCTATATGCCGGGGCGAATGTTTGGTTTTATGTTGATGGCACCGGCTTTGTTCTGGCCGGTAGCACATCCGCAGGAAGGTGAGGTCTGGATCACTGTGCTTGATGTCGGGCAAGGGTTAGCTAGTGTCGTGCGTACAAAATCGCACGCCCTAATTTACGATCCCGGGCCGCTGTACAGTGCGGAAAGTGATGCCGGTGAGCGAGTGGTTGTGCCCTATCTTCGCTATCTCGGTATTCCTCGGGTTGATATGCTGATGGTGACTCATAGTGATACCGACCATGCTGGTGGAGCGGCTTCAGTCAGGTCGGCCTTGCAAGTTGATGCGATTCGTTCATCGGTCAATGGGCTGGGTGGTGACCGTTGCATTGCCGGGCAAACGTGGATGTGGGATGGCGTTGAGTTCGAGGTGCTGCACCCGACCGAAGATGCTTATGCTGACAAAATCAAAAGCAATCACTTGTCCTGTGTGCTGAGTGTTCGCGCCGGTGGTAAGCGCGTGTTGCTGACTTCGGATATCGAAGCGCCGGATGAAGCCGCCTTGCTGGCACGCTATCCCGGTCAGTTAGCGGCTGATGTTTTACTGGTGCCGCACCACGGTTCAAAAACCTCGTCGACTCAGAAGTTTATTGAAGCAGTATCGCCGCAGGCAGCCATTATTCCGGTCGGCTATCGCAGCCGTTTCGGTCATCCCAAACCAGAAGTCATTGCGCGTTATGATGCCGGGGGGATTCCTCTGTGGCGGACGGACCGCGAAGGGGCTATAGATTTACGTCTTTCAGCAACAGCGTTGAATATTTCCGGATGGCGAAGTCAGCATCCACGGTATTGGTTCGGGCAGTAAATTATTCTTCAAGGAGCGATCATGGGTTTTCGGCTTAAGCGTGTGCAGTGCGTCAGTCCTTCAGGCTTGCATCAGATGTCTTATACCGAATGGGGCGCGGCGGATAACCCGCGAGTGCTCATTTGCGTTCATGGACTGACCCGCAACTGCAGAGATTTTGATGCGCTGGCCGAAGCGATGTCGGCGGAATACAGGGTGGTTTGCCCGGATGTCGTTGGGCGGGGATTGAGCAATCATCTTCGTGACCCGAATGGCTACGGTATCCCGCAATACGTCGCCGATATGGTGACGCTGATCGCTCGGCTCGATGTTGAAAAAGTTGATTGGGTTGGTACTTCGATGGGTGGCTTGATCGGCATGGCGCTGGCTGCTCAGGAGGGTAGTCCAATTGCCCGCCTCTTGCTCAACGATGTCGGCCCGCTGATTACCGTGGATTCATTGAAGCGGATTGCCGATTACGTTGGCATCGACCCGACATGGGGCAGTGTTGAAGAGGCGTCGGCTTACATCCGGTTGATTAGCGCACCGTTTGGTGATTTAAGCGATGCTCAGTGGCAGCACTTAACCGAAACCAGCATTGCACTGCGTGCTGATGGTCGTTGGGGTTTTCGTTACGACCCAAAAATCGCCACGCCATTCAAGGCGGCATTTGTCGATCAGGATATCAACTTGTGGCCGCTCTACGGCATGATCAAATGCCCGACGCTCGTGGTTAGAGGTGAAAAGTCTGATCTGCTGACCAAAGAGACTTGGCAGCAAATGGGTGAGTTTGGCCCTAAGGCAGCCTTGGCTGAAATGCCGAATGTTGGCCATGCGCCGATGTTTTTGAGTGCTGATCAGATTGCAGTGGCGCAGGGGTTTTTTCTAAAGCCCTAAAATGTGAGAGGAACGGCAGGTGGGTTCTGATGAATGAATCCTATTGCCCATAAAATTGAAAAAAATATCAAGTTTGGTAGATACTTGCCGATAACTAAGAAACCAGATGATCAAATCTGGCATTTGATATTGAGGTGTAATGATGGAAATCGGTTCTGTAGGTTCATTCTCGTCTGCAATGTCGCTGGGTCAAACCGCTAATGCTGTCCAGTTGTCTGTGCAAAAAAAGGCCATTGATATTGAGGAACAGTCAGCTATGCAGCTAATCGCTGGCGTTACCGAGAGCGCTCCCCAAAATCCGTCTAATTTGGGAAATGCAGTAGATACCTTTGTTTGAATTGAATGACCGACCGGCTAGTCTGTTCTGCTTAACGGATCCTGCCGGTAATAACGTTTCAGCAATTCAAAAAACGCCGGATATTCGTTGTGCACCGTAGCACTCTGCTCAAAGAATAGTTCCGAGAGCACGGCGAAGAATTCAGCGGGGGATTCGCTGGCGTAGGGGTCTATTTCGCTGGTTTCATCGTTGTCTACGCGTTGGCAAAAGTCGTCGTAGGCGTCGAGTAAGGTGGTTTCCCATTCGCTATGGCTGATTCCTGAGTGCAGCGCCGGGATGCCGTCGGATTCGCCGTTGAGCATGTCGAGTTTGTGGGCGAATTCGTGGATGACGACGTTGTAGCCATTGCCGGCCATTTGTGCGTCGTGCCATGAAATAATCAGCGGGCCACCTTCCCACGCCTCGCCGGAAATTACGTCGTCGTATTCATGGACAACGCCATCTTCGTCTTCGATCTGGCGGGGGACGACAAATTCGTCGGGATAAACTACGATTTCAACCCAGCCTTGATAGGCTGAGAGGCCGAGGTTGAGGATGGGCAGGCAGGCTTGTACGGCAATGGATACGCAGATTTGATCGCTCAGTTCGAGTCCGCCGCCGGTGCTGAATTCTTTTTCAGCCAGAAAATCCTGAGTGAGCGTTTTTAGTCTTTTTTGCTCGTCCACCGTCAGGTTCGCGATAAAAGGCAGTTGGCTGATCGTTGCCGACCATAGCTCATCGGCAAGTGGCACTTGCTGTCGTTGGGAAAACCAGTCGAGTAGGCCCATTATTTTTTCATCGTCAGCCAGATGCCGGTGAAGATCAGGCCGATGCCGAGGTAGTGGTACCAGAGCGGGATTTCACCGAGAAACAGGGCGGAGAGCAGGGTGCCAAAGACTGGCATCAGATGGATGAATAGACTGGCCTTGCTGGCACCGACTTCGCCTACGCCCCGGTTGTAGAAGATGTAACCGAGGAAACTCGGGAAAAGCCCGACGTAGGCGAGCGAGGCCAAGGAGCCGAGGTTGACGTTAATCGCCCGGCCCTGTGCCATTTCCCAAAGGTAGGCAGGGAAAAGGACGGTCAAGCCGACGGCGGTCATCGCGGCCAGCATTAACATGGGATGCACGCCAGCCGGGCGCCAAGCAAGACCAACGGTGTAGATGGCCCAAACCATCACCGCTAGCAGCATCCAGGCGTCGCCAAGATTCAGGTTGAGATGGAGGAGAATGTCGAGATCACCACGGGCGACAATGGTCATTGCGCCGCAGAGTGAGATGACGACGCCAAAGGCTTCGAGCCGCCGCAGGTGCTTGCCCAAGAATGCCCATGAAATCGCAATGGTGGCGACCGGGATAAATGAGTTGAGCAGCACCGCATTGGTTGCCGAGGTGTGCTGCAGGGCAATGTAGGCAAAGGTGTTGTAGCAGCCGACACCAAGCAGTCCGAGAATTACGACTGGCTTCCAGCCTTTTTTGAGTAGCGGCCATTGGGATTTGAAATGGGGCAGGGCGAGCGGCAGCACGAGCATGAAGGCAATCGCCCAGCGCCAGAAAGCCAGCGCCATCGGCGGTACATCGGCGCGGATGCCGCGGCCCAGTACCATGTTGCCCGACCAGAAGAGTGCAGTCAGCGTGAGCAAGAGGTAGGGGTTGGTGTACCAGTGAGCGTGTTTTGTGTTCATGTTAGGGATTATGCCTTAGCCGGGAAGCTTCCCTCTGACGGTATAATTATGAAATGGTTTCCGTCGTCCATTCCGTTGCTGCCCAAAGTGATTTTGACCAGTTTCTCGCTATTCTTTCAGGCGGTTTAACCGAGCTTGAAACGGCCAGCGTCAAGCAGGCTGTCGAGTACGCTTGGGAAATTTATGGCGAAAAAACGCTAGGCAGCGGCGAGCGGGTCTGGTCGCATGCGCTGGGTATGGCCGTGATCATTGCCGGTCTGAAAATGGATGTTGAGTCGCGGATCGCGGCTGTTCTTTTTGCTGTGCCGGCACAGGATGAGCACGGCATTGCCAGGATTGAAGAAAAGTTCGGTAAGCCCGCAGCGCATCTGGTCAATGGCATTTCTCGCTTGAACAAGTTGCGGCCAATTACCGAGGGTTTTGTCGCGGCCAATATTGAGGCGGGCGAGGTTAATCCCGTTGAGGTTAAAGCGCAGGTTGAAGTGCTGCGCAAGATGCTGCTGGCGATGGTCGAGGATATTCGCGTCGTTATGCTGCGTTTGGCCAGTCGGACTCAGACCCTGCGTTTTTATGCCGCCAAGCCGGTTGACCTGAGGGTTCAGGTCGCTCGCGAAACTTTAGAGCTGTATTCGCCGCTGGCCAATCGTCTGGGGGTGTGGGAACTGAAGTGGGAGTTGGAAGATTTGTCTTTCCGCTTCATGCATCCCGATATCTACAAAAAAATTGCCAAAATGCTCGATGAAAAACGCAGCGAGCGCGAGAGTTTTATTGTCGATGCCGTGGCCAAAGTACGTCAGGAACTGGCCAATGCCGGGGTCGATAAAGCCGAAATCTACGGCCGTCCAAAGCATATTTACAGTATCTGGAACAAGATGCGGAAGAAGGGCGTTGAGTTCTCTGAAGTCTACGATGTGCGCGCCTTACGCATTATTGTGGGCGATCTTAAGGACTGCTATACCGCACTCGGCATCGTTCATAACCTGTGGTCGCCGATCTCCAAGGAATTCGATGATTACATCTCGAATCCCAAGGGGAATAACTACCGCTCCCTTCATACCGCTGTGCGTTGTCCGGATGGGCGCAGTCTGGAAATCCAGATCCGCACCGAGGAAATGCACAAGCATGCCGAACTCGGTGTCGCCGCCCACTGGCGTTACAAGGAAGGTAGCAAGCGGACGAGTGAAGACGATTACGACGAGAAAATCGCCTGGTTGCGCCAGCTGCTGACTTGGAAGGACGAGGTTGTTGATAGCTCCGACTGGATCAGCCATTACAAGCAAGCAGCACTGAGCGAAACGCTCTACGTCATCACACCTCAAGGCAAGGTGGTCGATCTGCCGCAAGGAGCGACACCGGTGGACTTTGCCTATCGGGTGCATACCGATCTCGGTCATCGTTGCCGTGGCGCCAAGGTGGATGGTCATCTGGTACCGCTGAATACTGCTTTGGAAACCGGGCAGCAGGTTGAGATTGTTACTGCCAAACATGGTGGGCCTTCGCGTGACTGGTTGAATCCGGCGCAGGGTTACATTCATACCAAGAGCGCTCGGGTCAAGGTGCGGTCGTGGTTCTCCAACCTAGCCCTTGAAGAAACGCTGTCTGAGGGCCGGGCGGTGATTACCAAGGAGCTCCAGCGGGCCGGGCAGACCAGCGCAAATATTGAAGAACTGGCCCACAAGCTGGGTTTTTCACGGGCTGATGATTTGTATATCGCTGCGGTGCGTGGCGAGTTCAGTCTGCGTCAGTTTCAGACCGTGGTACGCGGCGGCGACCTACTAGCCGAAACCTTGCTCCCGGACGAGGTGCAAACCCGCCCAAGCAAACCGGTGGATGGCAATCAGGGGATTTTGATTGTTGGGGTTGATAACCTGCTGACCCAGTTGGCTCGCTGCTGCAAGCCGGCACCACCGGACGAAATTCAGGGTTTCATCACCCGCGGTAAGGGGATTTCCATTCACCGGATGGATTGTCCCAACTTTGCTAATTTGGTGGCACTACATCCCGAGCGGGTGATTGAGACCGACTGGGGTCACACCACTACCGGCTTTTTTGCTACAGATATCGTGGTTGATGCACATGACCGGCAGGGGTTGTTGCGTGATATTTCCGAGGTGTTCACGCGGGAAAAACTCAATGTGGTCGGGGTCAATACGCAGTCCAAACAGGGCAAGGCGCACATGAGTTTTACTGTTGAAATTACTAATCTGCAGCACCTGCAACGCACTCTTTCCCTGATTCACGAGGTTGAGGGCGTGGTTGGGGTACGGCGAGCCTGATTCGGGGAGTGAAGATGAAAGGTCATTTTGCAGCCATTTCACTGACGGTCATCGGCGTACTCGCCTTGGCAGTCAATCTGGAACTGATCGAACTTGATCTTGTCAATTTGCTGCGTAAGTGGTGGCCGTTGGCCCTAATCGGGCTTGGTGTGGCCATGTACTTTACGCCAGATGACCAGAGTCGCCAGAAAAAGCCGGATTAGCCGGCCTTTCCCGCATCTTTCGCTGTCTTAAACCTGCCCCAGCGTGACCATTAATTCGCCTTGAGCATGGTGCTGCTTGGCGCGTGGTGCGCGGCGGCGCTGGTAGGCACCTTCACTGTTCATCTCCCAGCCTTGCTGATTGTCGGCAAGATAGAACTTCAAGCCTTCCGTGATGACCCGTTTTTTCAGCTTGGGGTCGAGAATCGGGAAGCCTAGTTCAATGCGTTTGAAGAAGTTCCGCTCCATCCAGTCCGCACTCGAGAGATAGACGTTTTCTTTTCCGCCAGCGTAAAAATACATGACGCGGTGGTGTTCAAGAAAGCGGCCAATAATCGAACGCACCCGGATGTTTTCGGAAAGGCCGGGAACGCCCGGGCGCAGTGTGCAGACGCCACGCACAATCAGGTCGACCGAAACCCCGGCTTTAGAGGCTTCGTAAAGTTCGTCGATGACCTCTGCCTCAACCAGTGAATTCATTTTGGCGACGATATGTGCTTTGCCACCGGCACGGGCAATCTCGGCTTCGGC
>CAYRBE010000090.1:6353-8821 GCA_964422345.1 uncultured Dechloromonas sp. | reverse complement strand
ATGAATACTGATGCTGCGGTTAATCATGTTTTTAGCTTGAAAGTCTGATCGGGATGCGACGAGGTCCAAAGGCCGCGCCATTACGGCCCAGTGATGCGCCAAAACGACCGGCTAGCGGGGTCTGACAGTTTGGGCATTCACCTTTTTGGGTCAGTGCGTAGGCTTTTATATCGTACCAGTCACGCACAATCAAAGGGGTTTTGCATTGTGTGCAAAACGTTGTGCCACCTGTGGTGTCGTGGATATTGCCGGTATAGACATGGTGCAGGCCAGCATCCAGCGCGATTTGTCGGGCCATCGTTAAGCTTGCGGCAGGCGTGGCTGGAATGTCGGCCATTTTCCAATCTGGGTGAAATGCGGTGAAGTGCAGGGGAACATCTGAACCTAACTCGGTGGCAATCCAGCGCGTCATGTCGCGCAATTCCGCCGGGCTATCGTTCTGGCCGGGAATCAGTAAGGTCGTGATCTCCAACCAGCAGTCAGTATGGTGGTGAATGTAGGCCAGCGTATCCAGTACGGGCTGAAGATGGCTGGCACATAGCTTGTGATAAAAATTGTCGCTGAATGCTTTTAAATCGACATTGGCAGCATCCATCACCTTAAAAAACGCTCGTGCTGGTTCGGGGTGAATGTATCCGGCGGTCACTGCCACATTACGAATACCTTGTTCGTGGCAGGCGGTTGCCGTATCGATGGCGTATTCTGCAAAAATTACCGGATCGTTATAGGTATAGGCAACTGCGTCGGCCATGTGTTTCTTTGCGGCAGCTGCAATCATTTGTGGCGAGGCGTTATCCATCAGACGATCCATGTCGCGGGATTTTGAAATATCCCAGTTCTGACAGAATTTACAGCCAAGGTTGCAGCCAGCGGTGCCGAAAGAAAGTATGGAACTGCCGGGGTAAAAATGGTTGAGCGGTTTTTTCTCGATTGGGTCGATGCAAAACCCTGAGGATCGACCATAGGTCGTAAGTTGCATCACGCCATCCGCCATTTGCCGGACGAAACAGGCACCGCGCTGGCCTTCGTGCAATACGCAATCTCGGGGGCAGAGACTACATTGAATTCGACCATCCGGCAGGGGGTGCCACCAGCGTGCCGGGTGCGATGACTCCACCGAGTTCATGGCAGGGCTTCTTTCCATTTTTCGACGGTATAACGTTCAAGCTGAACGTTCGGTGCCCAATAGCTGGCGGGCAAGCCAGCCTTAAGTTTGAGTTGGGCGAGAAATGTCGCCGGATCGGGAAGTTGCTCCCAGACCTGCGGCAGAAAGGTGGAACGATGGCGTCCGGCGGTGAAAATGATGCCGTCAGTCATTGGGCGAAGTTGGGCGAGAGCATCGAGTTCGTCCTCGAAATGCAGGGGTTCGGCTGGCGTGAGTAGCGACACTTCAACGCGTGTTTTGCCAAACTCGTCTTGCTGCAGCGGTTTGAAGCGCGGATCGCTGAAAGCTGCGCTGCAGGCGTTTTCCTGTACATCGGTGATGAGTGGCCGCCAAGCTTCTAGGGTGCCAATACAGCCCCGGAGCTGGCCGTTTTGGGTCAGGGTGACAAAGGTAGCTGCGGTTTTATGCAAATTTGGGTGGTCCACCGTAGCATTCGTCGCCAGATGGAGGCGGGTGGCAATGGCATTGCGGGCGAGGACCAGTAGCGTTGGGCCTAGGTCATTCATGAGCTACCTCGTTGAGTACAAAGGCGGCGTAGCCGACAACCCGTTGTTTGTCGCCTGCTGTATCGCCTGAGTTGCAGAGATCAATCTGTTGAATATTGAGTTTCCGTTGTTGTGCAACGAGTAACAGGCCATTCATCGGGAAGGCACCACAGGCCTGATCGGGGCGAATGTGGCTGTCAAAATTCAGTATATGTCGACAGGTGTTGGCATCCACTGCTTTGGCTTCTGCATAAGGCAGAAAATGAGACAGATCTGTGCTGATGACGATCAGGGTTTCAGGACCGCCCCAAAGGTGATTGATTACCTCGGCAACGGCGCTTGGCTGGCAGTTACCAACGGCGATAGGAATCAGTGTGAAATCGTCGAGTACTTTTTGTAGGAACGGCAGCTGCACTTCAAGGGAGTGTTCTTGCGCGTGGACGTGGTCGCTAAAGACTACTTGGGGGAAACCTTGCAAATTGGCAATTGCATCGCCAGCCAGAGGAATGTTCCCGAGCGGGGTTGAAAATGAACTGACCGTAGGCAGGGCCATGCCATTGACTGCAACGCGGTGAGTCGGGCCGAGCAACACGACGCGCCGGATGATATTTCGTACCGCAGCGAGTTGAGCGTAGGCACGCGCTGCAGTCGCTCCGGAATAGACATAACCCGCATGTGGAACAATCAAGACCTTGGGCTGAAGGTGCGTAGCTGCGTTTTTGTCGGCAAGCAGGTGATCAACCGTTTTCCCCAGAATGGCTGCATCACCCGGATAAAACATGCCAGCTACGGCGGCGGGTCGAGAAATGTTCACTTAA
>CAYRBE010000090.1:0-6253 GCA_964422345.1 uncultured Dechloromonas sp. | reverse complement strand
ATGATGCGCAGGGCAAGATAGCCAGATAACGCCAGCCCAGAGATCAAGACCACCATCCACCAGATTTGGCGAGGATTAAAGGCGTCGTAGGGGCCGTAATCCTGACTTGGCAAAATCGGCAAAATAACGAGAGAAAGAACCGCAAACTGGAGTATCGAATTGATATCTTTGGGCGTCATGCGCTCACTGAATTGACGTAACTCAGCCTTGAAATAAAGCAAAACGGTCGTCGCAATGGCGAGCATCACAGCCAGTGTCGAGTAGCCAAACCAGATCGCTGCACCGAGCCCGTAAGTGACAATGATTGCGGCTTCTGAGGTAAAGCCCCGATATTGTTCTTCTTGTTGCGTTGAAAAATTCGAGGCCACCATTGCCGTAGCCAAGACCAATAGGCCGGCAGCAAGTATCCATGGGCCACCGGTTTTTTCGGTGAGCAGGGCAAAAAGGCAGCCCAGCATGGCAACCAGCGCAAAAGTACGCAGCCCGGCAGCAGAGTCAGGGCGGCGTTCGCGCTCCATGCCGATCAGCAATCCTATACCCAGTGCTGTTGAAAATGCCTCGAGCGGTGCGGCTAGTTCTGGAACGACAAAGCTCATGTGCTGCCTCGTTTAGATCGTTACACAGTAAAATTAAGCCATGTCACGTTATTTCGCAATCGTTCCCGCTGCAGGCAGCGGTTCCCGCTTCGGCGCAGAGAAACCAAAACAGTACCTGAGTTTGCTCGGGCGGCCGATGATTTTTCATACTTTGGCCGCCTTGGTTGCTTGTCCGGAGATTGATCGAGTCTGGGTGGTGCTGTCACCAGACGATGATGAATGGCGACGTTACGACTGGAGCGATCTGGGTGCTAAGCTGGAAACAGTCCGCTGTGGCGGCAAAACCCGTGCAGAGAGCGTCACCAACGGATTGCAGGCTGCCGCTATGATGGCAGCAGACGATGACTGGGTTCTGGTTCATGATGCAGCCAGACCTTGCTTAAGTGCCGAAATGCTCTCCAACCTGATTTCTGATCTGGCTGATGATCCAGTCGGTGGCATTCTTGCGGTGCCAGTGGCAGATACGCTGAAGCGAGCCGATGCCGCACAACGCGTTGCGGTAACTGAACCGCGCGATGGTTTGTGGCAAGCACAAACCCCCCAAATGTTCCGCTATGCTCGCTTGCTCGAAGCGCTGACTCAATGTGCCGAAGTCACTGACGAGGCTGGCGCAATCGAAGCGCTGGGTTTGAAACCCAAGTTAGTCAGCAGCGATACGACTAATCTAAAAGTAACTTATCCGGCCGATCTGGCTTTGGCGGCAATGATTCTTCGGGGGCGAAAATGAGTTTTCGAGTCGGGCAGGGCTACGATGTTCATAGGCTGGTTGAAGGACGCAAGTTGGTACTTGGTGGCGTAGCGATCCCAAATGTCACAGGTTTACTTGGGCATTCCGATGCCGATGCACTACTGCACGCGATCACCGATGCTTTGCTGGGTGCAGTTGCGTTGGGCGACATCGGTCGTCATTTTCCAGATACCGACCCACGTTATAAGGGGGCAGATAGCCGTGTGCTGCTGCGTGCCGCCGTAGCTTTACTGGCCGAAAGAGGCTGGCGCCCCGTTAATGTCGACACCACACTGATTGCACAACAGCCAAAGCTTGCGCCCTATGCGACTGCAATGGTGCTGAATATAGCGGCCGATCTGGGTGTCTCTCCTGACTGCGTGAACATCAAGGGCAAAACCAACGAACGTTTGGGCTATCTTGGGCGGGAAGAAGCCATAGAGGCGCAGGCGATTGTTCTGGTTGAAAGTTTCGCTGTAGCTTAAAGCTTGAAATTGCTGGCTAGCAGGTGATTTGTCCGTTATTGTTCAGCCTGACAAAAATCGATTTTCGCCACGGACTAGAAACGCCTAGGGGGACGCTTTGGAGGAAACCGGAACGCCATCTGCATCAAGGATTCTTCGGGTCTTGCTGATCGAAGATATCGAGCGTGATGCCTTGCGTTTGCTTGATGCCCTGAAGGGGGGCGGGCACGCTGTTTATTCTATGTCTGTTGCGAAGCCGGACGAAGTTCAAGCGGCTTTACATGAAGAGTCATGGGATGTCGTGCTACTGAGTTGCATCCTGCCTGACATGCCGCCCGCTGACATGATTGATTTGGTCCGCCAGCGCAACCCTGATGTGCCAATTGTACTAACTATAGAACGCAATCACCGTGGTGCTGCACTGGAACTGCTAGAGAGCGGCGCCTGCGACTTTGTTTTTCGTAGTAATCCATCAAGGTTACTGGCCGTTATCGAGCGTGAGTGTGCCGATATCGTTCTACGCCAGAGGGCGGCGATTGAGGGTGCGGGCAATCTGCCAGAGCCGCTTAACCCCAACGCCGCGCACTTTTTTCAGCTGGCAAGCAATATCCCGGAATGCTATTGGCTGGTTGATGCTGCATCGCAGCGGGTGACCTACGTCAGTCAGGGGTATGAGCATATCTGGGGGCGCTATGTTGAAGCGCTTTACGAAAATAAGCATGACTGGTTGAAATATGTTCATCCCGATGATCAGGTTCGGGTTTCGGATGAAATGGTTACCCATCGCGCCGGGGGATTGGACACCCGATTCAGGGTAGCCCGTCCGGGTGATAGCTTGCGCTGGCTGCATGCCCGTAATTTCCCTGTGCGTGACGAAGAGGGAAAAATCATCAGCGTCGGCGGTATCGCTACTGATGTCACAACCTTGGTCAATCAAACGCAACAGGCACCATTTTTTGCCCATTTTGATGCTTTGACTGCGCTGCCTAACCAGTTGATGTTTTACGCTCAGGCCAAACGTCTGATCGCACTGGCCAAGCGCAAAGAATTAACCCTCGGTTTGATGGTTATTGATATCGACCGGTTCCGCGAACTGAACCAAGCACTGGGTCATATTTCAGGCGATGAACTGTTGCGTCAAATAGCCGGCCGGCTTTCCGGTTCTCTGCGTGAGTCAGATATTCTTGGCCGCTTGGGTGGTGATGTTTTCGCTGTGCTGTTGCCTGACATGGCAGATTCGCAGCAGGCAGGAATTGTCGCGCGACGAATTGTTGAAACGTTGATTTTGCCAATACGAGTTGATACTCAGGATGTTTTTGCTACGGCCAGTCTGGGTGTCGTCTTTTACCCGCAAGATGGGCAGGATGCGCATGAATTGGTCACTAACGCAACGCGAGCAGTTCATCACGCAAAGAGCTTAGGAAGAAATAATTACCAGTTTTATGCGGCCAATCTGCAAGAAGGGGTGCGTGACCGCCTGTTTCTCGAAACAGAACTACGCAATGCCACCTTAAAAAATGAGTTCGTTCTTTACTACCAGCCCAAAGTCAGTTGCTCTACCGGGCGAATAACCGGGGTTGAAGCACTGATTCGCTGGCAACATCCTCGGCGCGGTATTGTGGCCCCGGATCAGTTCATTCCATTACTCGAAGAAACAGGATTGATCGTTCAGGTCGGTCGCTGGGTGTTGCATGAAGCCTGTCGGCAATTGGTCGAGTGGCAACTCGCTGGAATAAATTTACCCAGCATTTCGGTCAATCTGTCGGTTCGCCAGTTACAGTCGGAAACCTTGGTTGATGAGGTTGCAATTACGCTGGCCAAAACGGGTTTAGCACCCAGTTGCCTTGACCTTGAAATCACCGAAAGCATGCTGATGCACAATACCGAATCGGCGATTCGGATACTTGGCACGCTAAAAGCCACTGGGGTCAGTATTTCACTAGACGACTTCGGTACAGGCTATTCCAGTCTCTCCTATCTCAAACGTTTCCCGCTTGATGCCTTGAAGGTTGATCGCTCATTCGTTCAGGATATTGTTGGTGATTCGGATGATGCCTCAATCACCCGTGCAGTGATTACGATGGCGCATCATTTGAAGCTCAAAGTGGTCGCAGAAGGGGTGGAAACTGAGGAGCAACTGGCTTTGCTGGTTTCACACCATTGCGACTCCATTCAGGGCTACTTCTACTCCCGACCCTTGCCAGCCAGCGAAATGGCTGACTTGTTGAGTGCCGACAAGCGTTTGCCGGCGAATTTGCTGCGCTCCAATACGCGCCAGCCTATGGTTTTATTTGTCGCAATAGAAGGTGTTGATGACTTAATTGCCATGCTGAGACACGATGGACACCGTGTCGAAGTGGCTACTGATTTTGAGTCAGCGCAGGGCTGGCTGAGTAGCAATCTGGCTGACGTGATGGTTTGTGGCTCGCCTAGCGAGGCATTTGATGCGGTTTCGTTGATTCAGCAGGTTGCTAATCAACAACCTCTGTGCGAATTGATTCTGCTCGCCAATGAGGGCCAGTGGCACCAAGAACAAGTCGCAACCCTGAGTGGCTCCGGGTTGGTTGATCGGGTAATCCACCTACCTGTCGATACCCCCATTCTTCTCCACACAATTGAAAATGCGCTGAATCGCAGACATATTTTTGATGAACACAGCCGTTTGTCTCATGAGGTCGAAATTGCTGACCGGGAGTTGATTCGGGTTGAAGATGAACGGCGCAGACTGGAACTGGAAAATCAGGCCTTGCTGGCGCACGAAAGGCAGGGATATCACATTCTGCATGAGGTCGTCAGTGAGTTGCCTTGGCCGATTATGGGGATTGATAACGAAGGTATGCTCGCCTTGGTCAATCAAGTCGCACTGGAGCGCTTTGCAGATCGCGGTGTAGGGCTCGGCATGCTCTTGGTTTCGGCGCTACCTGAGCTGGCTAGCGCGAAATCCCAATCCGAATTACAGATTGGCTCTCATCATTACCGTTGCCGTTGGCGAAGTTTGCGCTTGGGCGATGCTGAAGGCGGGCGTCTGCTTATTCTGGAAGAAATACTCAAATGAAAATTCATGAAAAATTGCCGATTGATCAGGTAGAGCCGGGTACTGAACTGGCGGAACCGGTTATTGATGACTTGGGACGTGTATTGGTACCGAGCGGTTGCGAATTAACCGAGGCTATCCTGCGCAGTTTGATCCGTCGTGAAGTTTCCGAATTGTGCATTGTTCGGGAGATTCAAGAAGATGCCGCGGAGCGGGAGGCCTACCGACTAAAACAAGTCGCCGAGCTCGACAGAGTTTTTCGCAAGGCCGGTGATGGTGCCGAAACAATGGTGCTGTATCAGGCAATACTTGATTTTCGAATGGAGCACCGCTCATGACCACGCTTGATCGGGACCAGGTTCTCGGCCATTTGAAACAATTGCCGTCCTTGCCTGCAGCAGTCGCTGATCTGCTGGCGTCGTTTAATAACGAAGACATTGATATTGCAGTGATCTCGAAACTGATTGCACGGGATCAAGGCTTAACTGCACGGGTGCTGCGTATTGCGAATTCTTCATTTTATGGTTTGCAGCACAAGGTTGGCAGCATCAATGAAGCGGTTGTAGTGCTCGGCTTCCGGGCAATTCGCAGCATGGTGCTGGCGGTTGGGATCAATGGCGTATTCAGGGTTGATCACTGTGCCGGATTTGATCCGCAAGCTTATTTGCGCCATAGCGTTGCGGTTGGTTTGGCTGCGCGTTCTTTGGCTCAGTTAACCGGACACAACCCGGAGCTTTCATTTACCGCGGGTATTTTGCATGACCTCGGAGAATTAGCGCTGGCCTCGAATTTTACGGCGCAGTACGCTGAAACCTTGGCTTATCAGCGTAAACATGACTGTTTCCTGGTCGTTGCCGAGCGCGATATTCTCGGCATGGATCACAGCGAAGTCGGTGGTTTGTTAGCCGATACATGGCGTTTTCCCAACGAGTTGCGTCAGGCGCTCTCCGAGCATCATGCACCGGCAAGTGCGACAGCCGACTCCTTAGCTGATTTGATTCATATTGCCGATTCAATAGCGCATGGTTTGGGTCATGGCCCCGGTGAAATAGTTATGCCGGTTGAGCGTGTCGCTTGGGAAAGACTGCGTCTTGATAGCAGCAAGATCAGCTTGGTTATTGCCCAGGTAGTTGCAGGGATGGACGATGCCTGCCAGGCAATTAGCGCGTAATCGGTAACACCAATCGGGCAATTAAACCGCCTCTCGGGTTGGTCAGCAAATCCAGCCGGCCACCATGCAGGCGGGCAACGCGTTCGACAATGGCCAAACCAAGGCCGGTTCCACCGGCATCGCTTCGGGCTGTCTCCAATCTGGTAAAGGGGCGCTTCAGGCGTTCCATTTGATCAGACGGAATGCCCGGGCCTTGATCTTTGATTTCTATCCAAATTTCGTTGTGCACCGTAGCACTCGTCAATGACACCGCGCCACCGC
>CAYRBE010000089.1:5042-8865 GCA_964422345.1 uncultured Dechloromonas sp. | reverse complement strand
TGTTCTGCGCGTGGTTCAGATCAACCAGACGCTTCATCACGAACGGCTTGAACAGCTCGAGCGCCATCAGCTTGGGCAGACCGCACTGATGCAGCTTGAGCTGCGGACCAACGACGATGACCGAACGGCCGGAATAGTCGACGCGCTTACCCAGCAAGTTCTGACGGAAACGACCGCCTTTACCTTTGATCATGTCAGCCAACGACTTAAGCGGACGCTTGTTAGCGCCAGTCATAGCTTTGCCACGGCGGCCGTTATCGAGCAGTGAGTCAACCGACTCCTGCAACATACGCTTTTCGTTACGAACGATGATTTCCGGCGCCTTCAGCTCAAGCAGACGCTTCAAACGGTTGTTCCGGTTGATCACGCGGCGGTAGAGATCGTTCAGATCGGATGTGGCGAAACGGCCACCATCCAACGGAACCAGAGGACGCAAATCAGGCGGCAAAACCGGCAGGACTTCGAGGATCATCCAGTCAGGCTTGATGCCTGATTTCTGGAAGCCCTCAAGAATCTTCAAGCGCTTAGCCAGTTTCTTGTTCTTTGCTTCCGAACCGGTCACTTCCAGCTCGGCATGCAGCGACTCAACTTCGCTATCGAGTTCGAGATTGCGCAGCAGTTCGCGAATACCCTCAGCACCCATCAGCGCGAGGAATTCGTCACCATGCTCTTCAACCATATCGATGTACTGCTCTTCAGTCAGCAATTGCGAGCGCTGAAGGCTGCTTACCATGCCTGGGTCGCAGACAACGTATGCTTCAAAGTACAGCACGCGTTCGATATCGCGCAAAGTCATGTCCAGCACCATACCCAAACGGGACGGCAAGGACTTCAGGAACCAGATGTGCGCGGTCGGCGAAGCCAGTTCGATGTGACCCATACGATCACGACGAACTTTGGCCAGCGTTACTTCAACGCCACACTTTTCGCAGATCACACCACGATGCTTGAAACGCTTGTACTTACCACACAAACACTCATAATCTTTGACTGGACCAAAAATCTTGGCACAAAATAATCCCTCGCGCTCTGGTTTAAAAGTACGATAATTAATAGTTTCTGGTTTTTTTACTTCACCGTAAGACCAGGAACGGATTTTTTCAGGCGAGGCGAGACCAATGGTAATCGCGTCAAATTCCTCTTCGGCGGTTACCTGCTTGAATAAATCGAGCAATGCTTTCATCGTATATCTCCCAGCCCTAAATCAGTAACGTTCCAGATCGATGTCGATCGCCAGCGAACGAATTTCCTTAACCAACACATTGAAGGATTCCGCGATACCGGCATCAATTCTGTGCTCGCCCTTGACGATGTTTTCGTAGACTTTCGTACGACCATTCACATCATCGGACTTAACGGTCAGCATTTCCTGCAATACATAGGATGCGCCGTAAGCCTCAAGTGCCCAGACTTCCATCTCACCGAAACGCTGGCCACCGAACTGTGCCTTACCACCCAGCGGCTGCTGGGTAACTAGCGAGTACGGGCCAGTTGAACGGGCGTGCATCTTGTCATCAACCAAGTGGTGAAGCTTGAGGTAATGCATGTAGCCAACGGTTACCGGACGATCAAATGCTTCACCAGTACGACCATCAAACAACGTCATCTGACCGGAAGAAGGCATACCGGCAAGAGCCAGCATGGCCTTGATTTCCTCTTCCTTCGCGCCGTCGAAAACTGGCGTGGCAAACGGAACGCCATTCTCTAGATTTTTAGCCATTTCCATGACTTCAACGTCGTTCAGCTCTTCCAGATTCTCAGATTTTCCACTTGAGTTATAAATCTGATCAAGGAAGCCACGAACCTCTTTCGTACTGCTTTGAGCACGAAGCATTGCGCCAATTTTGTGGCCCAAGCCCTTGGCAGCCAAACCAAGGTGAACCTCTAGAATCTGACCAACGTTCATTCGTGAAGGCACGCCTAGCGGATTCAATACGATGTCTACAGGACTGCCATCAGCCATGTGCGGCATATCTTCAACCGGCAAAATACGCGAGACGACACCCTTGTTACCGTGCCGACCAGCCATCTTGTCGCCAGGTTGCAAACGACGCTTAACCGCAACGTAAACTTTGACCATCTTCTGAACACCCGGCGGCAATTCGTCACCTTGGGTCAGTTTTTTACGCTTGGCTTCAAAAGCCAGATCAAAATCTTTACGCGCTTGTTCTATACCATCCTTGACCTGTTCCAACTGAAGCGCGACATCATCTTCTGCCAAACGAATGTCAAACCAGTGGTGCGGATCCATGCTATCCAAATACACCTGATCGATAACCGTACCTTTGGCGAGTTTCTTTGGTCCGCCATTGGCTTTTTTACCAAGAATCAAGCGACCGACACGCTCAAAAGCATCGCGCTCGACAATACGCATTTGATCGGCAAGATCAAGTTTGTAATGGCGGAGATGCTCATCAACGATGGACTGAGCACGCTTGTCACGCTCAATGCCTTCGCGGGTAAATACTTGTACGTCAATAACCGTACCCGCAATGCCTGAAGGGACGCGCAACGAAGTATCTTTTACATCAGAAGCCTTTTCGCCAAAGATTGCGCGCAAGAGTTTCTCTTCTGGGGTCAGTTGGGTTTCGCCTTTTGGCGTCACTTTACCAACAAGCACATCGGCAGCTTCAACTTCGGCGCCAATGTAAACGATACCGGACTCATCCAAACGGGAAAGTTGAGCCTCGCCGAGCGAAGCGATATCGCAGGTAATTTCTTCAGGACCCAGCTTCGTATCACGAGCAACAACAGTCAGTTCTTCGATATGAATCGATGTGTAGCGATCTTCAGCAACAACGCGCTCAGAGATCAAAATCGAGTCTTCGAAGTTATAGCCATTCCATGGCATAAACGCGATCAGCATGTTCTGACCAAGCGCCAATTCACCCTTGTCAGTTGATGCACCATCAGCGACCACATCACCACGTACAAGGCGATCACCAACACGGACCATTGGCCGCTGATTGATGTTCGTATTCTGATTGGAGCGGGTGTACTTCATCAGGTTGTAGATATCTACACCGACTTCGCCAGCAATGGTTTCGTCATCGCTTACACGAATAACGACACGCCCTGCATCAACATAATCGACAACACCACCACGACGAGCAATAACAGCGGTCCCTGAGTCGACGGCAACGGTACGTTCAATACCGGTACCAACCAAAGGCTTCTCAGGACGCAAGCAAGGAACTGCTTGACGCTGCATGTTGGCACCCATCAAGGCTCGATTGGCGTCATCGTGCTCAAGGAATGGAATAAGGGAAGCAGCTACTGAAACGATCTGGCTTGGCGCAACGTCCATGTACTGGACGCGTGCGGGTTCAGCCAGAATGGTTTCGCCCTTCTCGCGGCAGGTAACCAGATCATCCGTCAAGCAACCAGCGTCATTCAGCGGAGAATTTGCCTGAGCGACAACGTAATTACCTTCTTCAATCGCCGACAGATACTCAATATCGTTGGTGACTTTTGTATCAACCACTTTACGGTACGCGGTCTCAATAAAGCCGTAGTCATTTACCCGGGCGAACAATGCCAAGGAGTTGATCAGACCAATGTTTGGACCTTCCGGCGTTTCAATCGGGCAGACACGGCCATAGTGAGTCGGATGTACGTCACGCACCTCAAAACCAGCTCGCTCACGAGTCAGACCACCTGGACCAAGGGCGGAAACACGGCGCTTGTGGGTAATTTCGGACAGCGGATTTGTCTGATCCATAAACTGGGACAACTGGCTCGAACCGAAGAACTCCTTAACAGCAGCGCTAATTGGCTTGGCATTGATCAGATCATGTGGCATCAGATTGTCAGATTCAGCCTG
>CAYRBE010000089.1:0-4942 GCA_964422345.1 uncultured Dechloromonas sp. | reverse complement strand
TTGGCTGCCAAAGCAACGGCATCAGCCTGAACCATGTTTTCAGCAATCGCACGAGCGCCGTGTGGCAGCAAGCTCACCAGATCCTGAATAACCGGCAGGCTAAATCCTGAGCCGTCAGAGAGGTTCTTCAACGCAGCTTCAGCGCGTGAAGCCAGCGCCTTTACCATAACCTTGTATTCAATAACATCTTGACGACCAAGGCGGCGGTTAAACTTCATGCGGCCAACATCAGATAGATCGTAGCGCTCGTCTGAGTAGAACAAACCACGGAAGAGAATTTCCACAGCCTCTTCAGTTGGCGGCTCACCAGGACGCATCATGCGATAGATCGCAATACGGGCAGCCTGACGGGATGCAATTTCATCGACACGCAACGTGTTCGAAATGAATGCACCGCGATCAAGTTCATTTGTATAAAGCGTTTCGACGGTAGAAATTTCAGCTTCGCGCAAATTCGCGAGCACTGTTTCAGTAATTTCGTCGTTGGCATTGGCTACAACTTCACCAGTCGACTTGTCGATGATGTTGTGTGCAATCACACGACCCAAAATAAAGTCTTCCGGCACAACGATCTGCTTGATGCCTGCGGCGCCAATTTCACGAATATGCTTAGCTGTAATACGCTTGTCTTTAGCAACGATGACTTTGCCATCCGGGGCAACGAAATCAAAGCGTGCTACCTCACCGCGTAGGCGCTCTGGCAACAATGCGAATTCAACCTGCTCTTTATTTAGCAGGAAAGTATCGAATTCAAAGAACTCGGCCAGAATCTCTTCTGACGACATACCAATTGCTTTAAGCAACGTGGTAACCGGCATTTTGCGACGACGGTCAACACGGAAAAACAAAGTGTCCTTCGGATCAAACTCGAAATCCAACCACGAACCACGGTAAGGAATAACGCGAGCCGAAAACAGGAGCTTTCCAGAGCTATGCGTCTTGCCCCGATCATGCTCGAAGAACACGCCTGGAGAACGATGCAACTGAGATACGATAACCCGCTCCGTACCATTGATCACGAACGATCCGTTGGTCGTCATGAGCGGAATTTCGCCCATGTAAACTTCCTGCTCTTTGACTTCCTTGATCGTATCTGGAGCCTCACGGTCCAGAATCACCAGGCGAACCCGTGCACGCAACGAAGATGCAAATGTCAGCCCGCGCTGATGGCATTCAGCCACATCGAAAGCTGGTTCGCCGAGCATAAAGCTGACGAATTCAAGCCGAGCATTCCCAGAATGAGAAACGATCGGGAAGATCGAGTTAAACGCTGCTTGCAGGCCTTCGTTTTTGCGATTTTCAGCAGAAACATTGGCTTGTAGAAAGTTTGCGAAGGACTCGAGTTGTGTAGCCAGCAAATATGGCACGTCAAGCACGCTAGCGCGCTTGGCGAAACTTTTGCGGACGCGTTTCTTCTCGGCGAAGGAGTAAGTCATGGTAACTCCGTGAGGATAAAGTCAAACGTGAAACCTGTCGAAACAGGCAAACGCAAAGGAGCTAACCCCCCGAACCCTCGGGGAAGAAGCGTCATTTGCGTTTGCCGGCTGGCCTTAATCAATTAGTAAGTTTCTATCCAAATCAAACCTGAAATACAAAGCACAAAAAGGCTGGCGGAAGACCGCCAGCCTCGAGAGCACTAGTCGATTACTTAACTTCGACCTTAGCGCCTGCATCTTCCAGTTGTTTCTTGAGTGCTTCAGCGTCAGCCTTGGAAACACCTTCCTTGACTGCCTTCGGAGCACCGTCAACCAGATCTTTAGCTTCTTTGAGGCCCAGACCGGTAACCGCACGAACAACCTTAATCACTTCAACCTTCTTGTCGCCAGGACCGGTCAGGATGACGGTAAATTCGGTCTGCTCTTCAGCAGCAGCAGCACCAGCTGCTGGGCCAGCAACAGCCATAGCTGCAGCAGAAACACCAAACTTCTCTTCGAATGCCTTAACCAGGTCATTCAAATCCATAACAGTCATCGCGCCTACGGCTTCCAGGATGTCGTCTTTGCTAATTGCCATTTTAAATAACTCCTAATTCAATTCTTAAGCAGTACGGTTCAAGCAGCAGCTTCTTCGCGTTGTTTAGCCAGAGCACCCAAGCAAACGGCAAAGCCGCTAACTGGAGCCTTCATGACGTACAACAGCTTAGACAGCAACTCATCGCGGCTAGGTATAGAGGCAAGTGCCTGCAGACCCGCTTTGTCGAGTACGTTACCGGCGTATACACCGGCTTTTAACACGAGCTTGTCATTGGTTTTAGCGAAGTCATTAAGAACCTTCGCAGCCGCCACAGGATCAGCGGAAACGCTATAAATCAGCGGTCCGACCATGTGATCAGCCAGGCCAGCGAACGAAGTGTCCGCGACCGCGCGACGTACTAGAGTGTTTTTCAACACGCGTAGATATACACCAGACTCACGCGCCTTTTTACGCAACACGGTGAGGTCAGTAACCTCAATGCCACGATACTCGGCAATCGCAATAGTCTGAGCATTGGCTACTTGTGCCGATACCTCTGCTACAACCGCTTTTTTGTCGTTCAGATTGAGACCCACAGGTCTTTCCTCCTTTCAAGTCATAACACGGCGGGAACATTCCCGACGTACCTACGGCGACCTGAACTAGAAGTGATGTTGCGCTATTTGCACAACAAAAAATCTTGTTCTGGGACACCGTCTGCGCAGGTTGAAGCGATTAAGCCCAAAAGGGCGCCTGCGGTCTTTGACGATCTGCCAGCCGCAAATGCAGCGGCAGCCCAAAGTTCTTATGCCAGCAATGTTGCCTGATCGACGCGAACGCCAGGACCCATCGTGGCTGAAACAGCAACCTTACGGAGATACTGCCCCTTGGAGGTTGCTGGCTTAGCCTTGGTCAATGCATCAACCAGAGCCTTCAAATTGCTTTCGAGGCTTTCGACGCCAAAAGAAGCGCGACCGATCGTGGCGTGGATAATGCCTGCCTTATCGGTACGGAACTGAACTTGACCAGCTTTCGCATTTTTAACTGCGGTTACGACATCCATCGTAACGGTACCGACTTTTGGATTTGGCATCAGACCACGCGGGCCGAGAACTTGACCCAGCTGACCGACAATTTTCATTGCATCCGGTGTAGCGATAACGACGTCAAAATCCATCTTGCCCGCTTTGATATCTGCAGCCAGATCATCAAAACCCACCACCTCAGCACCAGCCGCCTTAGCAGCCTCAGCCTTGTCGCCTTGAGCAAACACAGCTACGCGAACAGACTTGCCGGTACCCGCTGGCAAAACTACTGAGCCACGAACAACCTGGTCAGATTTACGTGCATCAACGCCCAAGCAGACGGCCACATCAATAGATTCGTCAAATTTTGCAGTTGCAGTCTCTTTAGCTAATGCCAAAGCTTCCTGAACTGGGTAAGGCTTCTGATCAACGATCTTGCCTTGCAACGCTTTTTGTTTTTTCGTTAGTTTTGCCATGATTATAGACCCTCAACCGTAATGCCCATGGAACGTGCGGAACCAGCGATGGTGCGAATTGCAGCGTCCATATTGGCAGCAGTCAAATCAGGCATCTTAGCCTTGGCGATCTCTTCGGCTTGAGCCAGAGTAATCTTGCCAACTTTATCGGTATGCGGCTTGGCTGAACCGGACTTAATACCAGCAGCCTTCTTGATCAAGATCGTTGCCGGCGGGGTCTTCATCACGAAGGTGAAAGACTTATCGGCAAAAGCGGTAATCACAACTGGAATTGGCAGACCTGGCTCCAGACCCTGGGTCTGAGCATTAAAGGCCTTACAGAACTCCATAATATTCAGGCCACGCTGACCGAGAGCTGGACCGATAGGGGGGGACGGATTTGCTTTTCCGGCCGGGACTTGCAGCTTGATGTAGCCAACAATTTTCTTTGCCATAATGGCTCCTATACCTTGAGTAGTAACGCGTCATCTATACGATGACGCTCCTCTTGTCGAAATAACGGGCTTTCGACTTACCCTAAAACAATCAGGCTTTTTCGACCTGACCAAATTCCAATTCAACTGGTGTTGCACGACCAAAAATTGTCACCGAAACGCGCAAGCGATTCTTTTCATAATTGGCATCTTCAACAGAACCATGGAAGTCGGTAAACGGGCCTTCTTTAACACGAACCAATTCGCCCACCTCAAACAGAAACTTCGGACGCGGCTTCTCAACACCGTCCTGCATCTGCTGCATTATCTTGTCGACTTCCTTTTGGGTAATCGGCGTCGGTTTATTGGCAGTACCACCAACAAAACCCGTAACTTTCGGTGTGTTTTTTACCAAGTGCCAGGACTCATCGTCCATTTCCATTTCGCACAACACATAGCCAGGAAAGAACTTGCGCTCAGAGATGGCCTTCTGGCCATTCTTCATCTCAACAACCTCTTCAACCGGCACAAGGATGCGACCAAACTTTTCTTCCATCCCCAGACGGGCAATGCGCTCCTGAATGGCGCGCATTACACTTTTTTCGAAGCCTGAGTAGGCGTGCACGACATACCAGCGTTTGCTCATGATTTCTTCCAGCCCAAAACGAGATCATAAAGGACCCATTCCAGACTCTTATCGGTCAGATACAGAAAGATCGCCATCACCACAACAAATGCGAACACCAGCAGTGTGGTTTGAGTCGTTTCTTTGCGACTTGGCCAAACAACTTTTTTCGCCTCAATTACAGCTTCGTTGGCAAACGCAAAAAAGCGCTGACCTTGCTCGGTTTTCCAAGCAACAGCCACCGCCAACACCAACCCAGCCAAAACCGCCAGGACACGTAAAATCATCGCCTGCTCAGAGAGCAAGTAAAACCCAGCCAGACCAGCCGCCAGAATCACCAGCGCCAGAGCAAACTTGACCTTGTCAGCCATTACATTCGCGATCTTTAAAGAGAGTGGCAGGGGCGGAGGGAATCGAACCCCCGACCTACGGTTTTGGAAACCGTTGCTC
>CAYRBE010000088.1:0-8868 GCA_964422345.1 uncultured Dechloromonas sp. | reverse complement strand
ACCGGCCTGTCACGCCGGGGGTCGCGGGTTCGAGTCCCGTCCACTCCGCCAACACCAAAAAGCGCTGTAAGTCGATGACTTATAGCGCTTTTGTCTTTTCAACGCCAAGTGAGCGCCCCCAGCCTGGCACACCATTAAAAAAGCCGGAGCAAGCTCCGGCCTCTCTGTACCATCAAAAAACTGGATTAGGCAGCTTTAGCGGCCGCAACATTTGTTGCCTTGATGGTTGCCTTGGCTGCAGCGGTAACGCTGGCTTCAGCAACTTCAACCGCTTGTTTGGCCGCTTTGTTAACACCTTCGTAGGCTTCGTTTGCTGTTTTAATGGCAGTCTTAACAGCAGCAACAGCCACCTCAGAACCTGCCGGTGCGGAAGCCAGTGCTTTTTCAACCATACCGGCAACTTTGGCATTGGTTTCTGCAACCTGAACTTCAACTTCCTTAGCAATTTTTTCCTTGGCTTCGCCAGCAATCGCGATCACATTGCGTGAATACTCAACGCTCTTCTCGATCGAAGGCTTAGCCAATTCCTTTTGCAGGCTGACGAACGATGCAACATCCTTGGCGCCCAACAAAGCATTAAAATTTGCCAAAGAAACATCCATCACTGAACGGCTGGCAGTAAGGTTCAAGGCGGCTAGGCGCTCAATGCCGTCAAACGTTGTATTGGCAACCAACGAGGCAAAGCTAAAACCTGGTTTAAACAAATCAAGAGGGGTGGTCGTCATGATATTTTCTCCATACGGGTTGGGGGGGAATCTTTGTTGGGCACATCTAAATTGCTGCGCCGCAACATGACTTTATTCTAGCAACGACCAAATACATGTCAACCATTTTGTGCGCCGCATCATTTTCGATACCACGTATTAATCCCCCAAACTTTTAGAGGTAATTTTTCTGATGCTTGAAAAACATATTCGAACAATTCCCAACTGGCCTAGTCCCGGCGTCATGTTTCGCGACATCACGCCACTACTCCGCGATGGCGAAGCATTTAATGCACTAATTGAACGCTTTGCCGAACGCTACGCCCAGACTCATATCGATGCCGTGGCAGGGATTGATGCACGCGGGTTCATTATTGGCGCAGCACTCTCATACCGGCTAGGTTGCGGCTTCATTCCGATCCGCAAGGCTGGAAAACTCCCTTTCGAAACCATGAGTGAGTCATATACCCTTGAATACGGTCAGGCAACGGTCGAAGTTCACACTGACGCCGCTGCGCCGGGAGATCATGTTCTCGTTATTGACGATCTGATCGCCACCGGTGGCACGATGCTCGCCACAACCCGATTAATGCAGCGTTTGGGTGCAAAACTGGTTGAAGCTGCTGCCGTCATCGACCTGCCCGAACTAGGCGGCTCGACACGACTGGAAGCAACAGGGGTCAAACCATTCACGCTAATGAGTTTCTGAAGATGACCGTAGATAAATTCATGCAAGCAGCAATTGAAGAAGCGAAGCTCGGCCTAGCAGAAGGCGGTATCCCGATTGGTTCCGTGATCGTGCACCAAGGCCACATTATCGGACGGGGCCATAATCGTCGGATTCAACGCGGCAGCGCCATTCTTCATGGCGAAATGGATGCCTTTGAAAATGCCGGCCGACAGCCTGCCAAGGTGTACCGGGAGTCAGTAATCTATACAACGCTCTCACCCTGCGCCATGTGCAGCGGAGCAATACTGCTATATGGAATCCCGCATGTGATCGTCGGAGAAAACATCAGTTTCATGGGTGAAGAAGCTTTGCTACGTTCTCGCGGAGTGCAGGTTGAGGTACTCCAGAATCAAGAGTGCATACAACTGATGCAATCTTTTATCACCAACCAACCTGCACTATGGAACGAAGACATCGGCGTCACCTAAACTGCAGGCAGCTATTGAATCGGAAAATCTAAATAGATTTCCGGATACAGTTCTTTATCTAGCGTGAAATATCACCACTCCTGAGTAACAACATGGCGAGGCAATCGTTCTTGCCTGATCTGATAATCTAATCTTTTTCTGCCTAACAGGAGTGACTCATGCAACCAAACCGACGCCTGATACTGCGCCAACTCGTTTGCATTACCTGCCTGTTTTTCTCCGCGACGACGAGTTTTTCCGCCGATAACAAGCCTATCAGCATCAGTTTCCTGCACGTCAATGACATTTACCAAATCGCCCCGATTAGCCCCAAAGAGCCACGAGGTGGACTAGCCAGGCTGGCCACAATGGTTCGCGAAATCAAGCATACAGAACCTGAAACCCTCTTCACTTTTGGCGGAGACACGCTTTCACCCAGCGTTGAATCAGGCTTATTTAAAGGTGAACAAATGATGGCTGCCTGGAATGAGTTAGGGGTCGATTTTGCGGTTTTGGGTAACCATGAGTTTGATTTTGGCGAAGCCATCCTGCGCGAACGCTTGGCTGAATCAAAGTTTCCCTGGCTAACAGCTAATATCAAAGCCCAAACTAGCTTGCCCAACGTAAAACGAACAGAAATCCGCACCATCAACGGTGTTCGTGTGGGTTTAATCGGATTAATCACGCCAAGCACTACCACCCTATCAAAACCAGGCCCCAATCTTCACTTTGAACAACTTTTACCGACCGCACAAAGAGAAGTTGCTTTACTCCGCAAGCAAGGTGCAGAGTTGATCGTTGCATTGACTCACTGCACCCTAACGGAAGATCGGACACTTGCAGCGAGCGGGCTTTTTGACTTAATACTGGGTGGCCATGACCATCATTTGGTCACAGAGGTCGTGGGACGAACGGCTATCTTAAAAGCTGGCTCTGATGCACGAGATGCGATTCACGTACATTTGCGAATGGAGAGAAAAAACAACAGACTCTACCTCGCAGGTACCCAGTGGAATATTTTGCCAGTTGATGGCCGCTGGCAGGAAGATGCAAAAGTACTGGCGGCCAATCAAAAATACGAACAGCGTATGGATGGCTTGCTAAGTGTAGGCATTGGCAGCACCAGCACTGTCCTTGACGCGCGAGGTGCAACGCTGAGGCGTGAAGAAAGCAATATCGCCAACTTTACTGCTGACGCGGTACTGGCCGAGATGAAAACCGATATCGTGCTACTCAACGGCGGTGGATTTCGCGCCGATCGAGAATTCAGCCCGGGCCAACTGACAAGGCGCGACATGATGTCCCTGCTTCCATTTCAGAATCCGCTGGTTGTGCTTTCGATCACCGGCGAACAATTGCGAACAGTGCTGGAACATGGTTTGGACCGCCGTATTGAGCGCGGACAAAGCGGCGCGATGCCACATGTTGCCGGCATCCGTGTCGTTTACGACCCACGACAAACTAAAGGCGAGAGAATCACTCATATTTCGCTTAATGGACGACCCATCGAAGCAAGCCAAAGCTACACGCTGGCCACCTCAAATTATCTTGCCGGTGGCGGAGACAACTATCCCGTACTCAAAGAATTACCCATATTGAGACCGGCAGAAGGCTCGCCCATCGAAACCGAAATCGTCATTGAAGCTGTACAAAAAGCCGGTGAAATATCACCAAAAATCGACGGCCGTATGAGCATCGAACGATGAGCATATTTTTACAGGCACTGATTGGATATGCCGGCTTTATCGGTATCGCATGGCTCATATCAGAGAAACGATCAGCCATTCCATGGCGCACGGTAAGCGGCGCAGCATTTTTACAGATCACCCTCGCCCTCTGCATTTTCAAAATTCCCGGTATACGAACGATTTTTGAGGCGATGAATGATGCCCTGCTCGCCGTACAGTTAGCTACCCGAGCTGGTACCACAATGGTATTCGGCTTTCTTGGCGGCGCACCGATACCTTATTTAGAGTCTTCAACCGGATCGAGTTTCGTACTGGCATTTCAGGCACTCCCTATCGTCCTAGTCACCAGCGCACTGTCAGCCCTGCTTTTCCACTGGAAAATTCTCCCTTTGCTCGTCCGTTTGATGTCGGCGCTACTCGAAAAAACACTCGGCGTTGGTGGCGCGGTTGGCATGTCCACCGCCGCCAATGTTTTTATTGGCATGGTCGAAGCACCTTTGCTGGTCAAACCCTACCTCGCCAGTGTTTCACGGGGCGAACTATTCATTATTCTTTCTGCCGGCATGGCAGGCGTTGCCGGAAGCGTCATGGCACTCTATGCCAGCATTGTTGGACCACTGGTTCCCGGTGCACTGGGGCATATCCTTGCGGCCTCATTTATTAGTGCACCAGCTGCGATTCTATTTTCGGTACTCATGGTGCCCCCGGAAGGTGCGATGACCGGAAGCAAGATCAAATTACCGCAAATCGACAGCAGCACAATCGATGCAATCACCCGAGGTACCAGCGAAGGCCTGCAGTTGCTCCTAAATATAGTCGCCATGCTGATCGTTCTCGTAGCGCTAGTCGCACTTGCCAACCAAATTCTCGCCCTCCTTCCTCATACAGGCAACGCCTGGTCATTGCAGCAACTACTTGGCCTGCTCATGGCACCACTGGCCTGGATGGCCGGCATCCCATGGGACGAAGCCAAAGCCGCCGGTGCCTTACTTGGCACCAAGACCATACTCAATGAATTGGTCGCCTATATAGACTTTGCCGCGCTACCACCGGAAACACTCTCACCCAACAGCCGCATCATCATGACTTATGCCCTCTGTGGCTTTGCCAATTTAGGCAGCCTCGGCATCATGATTGGCGGCCTGACAGTAATGGCGCCCGAACGGCGAACAGAAATACTGGAATTAGGCCCCAAAACGCTGATTGCCGGCACCTTGGCCACTCTTTCGTGCGGCGGGATTGTTTCTGTCCTGATTTAAAGTAGCAACACACCAGACAAAATAGCCTCCACACTCAGAATATTATGGGATTTACGGTCTCCACCTCTTGCCTATGTTTTACCCTACGGCATAATCGAGACTTCGGCTAGAAGCGGAAATAACCGCCAGCCCAAGGATGTACCGGAGAAAACACAGCTCATGAACCACAACGATATCGATAGCGCGATCCAGCTCCATACCCGATGGCGTCGGCAATTTCTGAACGCCTTTGCGGGTGGCAATTATGCTGATATGCCGCTATCGGAACATCGCAGCTGCAATTTAGCTAAAACGCTGAACGAAGCCAAAGGCGACTACACGCTTACGCCCGACTTTGCTACGCTGGTTTCCTTACACACGCGATTCCATAACTTAGCAAATGAAGTGGTTGAATTAAGCAACAATGGCATGGGCAGCTCAGCTGACCTCTTGTTGCCTGAACTCAATGAAATAACGCATCAATTGAATGCCCAGCTCGACAAAATAAGAGAGATACTGCCTTCTAACTGAATACTACGGTGCACGGTGCAAAAATGGATAAAACCGGAATGCTGTATCGGGTCTTAATTCTCGCTGGTATGCTCTGCACCAGCCCATGTATAGCTGAGAATTATTTCGACCGTTACCCGCTCTCAGTCGCCTCCCCTGCACTTGATATAGGGGTTCAACCGCTGGGTTACCCATCCGGTGTAATCAGTTCCGTAATGCAGCGGGATCAGATCCTCAAAAGCGAACTCGACAAGCTCGGCCATCCGCTCAAAGCCTTTGGTTTCCGCCGGGGCGCCGACATGATTTCGATGATTCGTGACGGCCGCCTTGAGGCTGCTCTGCTCGGTGATATGCCAACAATTCTTTCTGCCATAGAAGGCGAAACGTGGATTATTGGCCTGGTTAAAAAGACTTCAACCGCAGTCGTTGCACGAAAAACGAATCAGATCCAGCAACTCAAGGGCCGGCGCGTCGGTTATGTTGAAACTTCCAGCGCCCACCATACATTGCTGCAAGGACTTGCCTCGGTAGGCATGAGCGAACGCGACATTACGCTAGTTCCTATGGGCATTGACCAAATGCCGGCAGCGCTTGAGCGTGAAGAAATTGATGCTTTTGCGGCCTGGGAGCCAGCGCCCTCCACGGCACTATCCAACAGCACAAACAATCACATCATTTTCCGTGGGCTGAGCGCCGATTATTTTGTAATCAACCGCAGCTTCCAAAAAAAGCACCCTGAAGCCGCGCTTGTGTTGATTGCCGGGTTTGTCCGGGCGATTGAATGGATGCGCCGCAGCACTGGCAATTTAGAACAAGCCATACGCTGGACAATGGCTGATGGTGAAACGCTATCCGGGAAAGTGCCCGATCTATCAATCGCTCAAGGCGTCAATATTACCCGCCGGGATATTCTCAATATTCCGTCAGCGCCGACAATCCTGCCTGATGCAGATGGAAAGCTACCACTGGCAACTGAGTTTCATTTTCTCAAACAACTTGGAAAGATTCCTGCCAACAACACAGGAACAAAATTAACCGAGTCATTTTCTTACGATGGGCTGGCGCAAGTGATGAAAGACCCACGGCGCTACAACATACGAAAATTTCAGTATGAATAATCACCAGCACTGATCGAATGAAAAGCTTTTCCTTCCGGATTGCGGCTTATTTTGGTGGGTTCTACCTACTCACGATCGGTGTTTTGTTCACAATCTGGTACTTTGGTTTTCCACTAATTGGCATTCAGGGCGAATCCGCCAAGCAATTGGCTGAAGCGATACGCACGCTTGAGACAACAGCCAATTTTGGCAAAACAACAATCGTCAACAATCTGGATGAGCGCCGTGGCGACATCTCCGTAGTCGCTGAAAACAAAATACTCACGCGTGAGCTCGGAAATCGCAGCGCCAGCTCCTCGTCGATACTTAGTTTTGAATTTCAACGAATCTTTGACCGGCTTCAACGAGCCTACCCTGACCGCTACCTGAAAATGGTGCTGATTGACCCGGTTAGCCATCGCATTATTTCATCCAGCACCGATACTGACATCGGCAAGACCTTCAAAAACAAATCCTTGATCCAGCGAGCCGCCAAAGTTGGCGCAAACGAAGTTATTGAACAACTTCAGATCGAAGGCACACAAACGCTCGCTATCCTCCGGCAAATTCAGGTTATAGACCAAGAAGGCGCACAAACAGGTGAGATTCTTGCCATTGTAATTACCTACCTGGACCCCAGTTTTAGCTTTCAGCAGATATCAAAAACAGATGGAAATGGGCTGCAAAGTACAAGTGGTACCGCACTGCTTGATAGCAACGGCAACATGCTCGCCGCAAACCTGATATCTGGCACCGATATCAAAACAAACTATTTATCTGAAGCCATTAAAACGGGTTCTGAAGGTACTGTCCTTATCGAAAACTCAATGGGAAAACCGGAAATTGTGGTGACCCGTTACATCCAATTTGGCTCAGCCAATGGCTGGACGCTGGCTTACTTTAGAAGCACGGATGACGCGCTAGAAAGTTTGAACAAAAACACACGAGCCTTCAGCCTGATCGCGTTTTTGACAGCGATCATTGGATTGCTGGCGATATTTTTGCTCGCCCGGCGCGCCGCCGCCCCACTCAATGCACTCACCGTAGCCGCTGAGCGTATCGGCAATGGTGACCTAAGTAGCCGCGCACCAGCTTTACGCAACAGCTCATCAGAGGAAATCAGCCTTTTATCACAGGCATTTAATGCCATGGCCAGCCGCGTTGAGCAGGTTCAGCACGGCCTTGAGGCCGAGGTTAAATCAAGAACACTTGAACTGGAAAACGAGCGTGATTCAGCACAACGTTATCTCGACGTTGCGGCAACCATGCTCATTGCCCTCGATGCCACCGGCCGGATTTCCATGATCAATAAAAGCGGTGCCATGCTGCTTGAGGACACCGTTGAAAACCTGATCGGACTGAACTGGTTTGATCATTTCCTGCCGCTTGATCAACGCGCAATGGTGAGTCAGGTGTTTTTGGACTTAATGGCCGGGCGCGGTGAATTCCTAAGCAGCTATGAAAATTCGATTGTCAGCCGCAAAGGCAATACAAGAGTGATCGCCTGGCATAACGTCCTGCTTTACGATGAAAATAATCAAGTTACCGGAACGCTATCATCAGGTGAGGACATCACCGAACGGAACTGGATACGTGAGCGCCATAGCCAAATACTCAAAACAGCCATGGACGCCTTCTGGGTAGTCGGACGTGACGGCAGATTACTTGAAGTGAATACCGCAGCCTGCACCATGCTGGGCTATAGCGAACATGAATTGCTGTCACTGAATATTAGCGACATTGAAACTAATGATTCAATGGCTGAAACTTCACGTCGCATTGAAAAGATTACCACCCAAGGTCACGATCGCTTTGAGTCCAAACATCGCTGCAAGGATGGCAAGGAAATCCGCATTGAAGCCGCTGCCAAATTCATGCCTGCCGATGGAAATATTTATATTTTTATTCACGATATCAGCGAGCGCAAACGCATAGAAGAAGCCTTAACCGATAGCGAAAAGCTGTTATCCACCATGTTCCGCAGCAGCCCGGTGGGTCTGGCGCTGGGCGACCTGAATACCAAAAAATTTCTCGATGTTAATCAACGCTGGCTGGAAATTCTTGGCTACCAACGCGATGAAGTCGTCGGCCACACTAATGAAGACCTCAATCTCTGGGTAGACCTTGAGCAACGCGCCCTGATCATTGGTGAACTGGCGCTGGGCCGAGGCACGCATGAGCGCGAAATCAAGATGTACAGCAAGTCGCGGGAAATACGCGATCTGCTCTTTTCGGTCGACCCGATTAAAGTTGGCCGACACATCTATACGCTTTCTTCAATCAACGACATCACCGATCACAAGGCAATTGAAGAACAGATTCATAACCTTGCCTTCTTCGACCCGCTGACCAACCTGCCAAATCGCCGCTTGTTACATGACCGGCTGGGCTACAGCATGATTGCCAGCGCACGGGGTGAGCGTTATCACGCCCTGCTCTTCCTTGACCTAGACCAGTTCAAGACGCTCAACGATACATCGGGGCATGATGTCGG
>CAYRBE010000087.1:7572-8933 GCA_964422345.1 uncultured Dechloromonas sp. | reverse complement strand
TCGGTGGATGCTTTTCCTGATGTGACCAATATTCAGGTGCAGATTGCGACCGAAGCACCCGGGCGTTCGCCGGAGGAGGTTGAACGATTCGCGACTGTACCTTTGGAGGTCGCGATGACCGGTTTGCCCGGTCTGGAGGAAATGCGCTCGCTGAACAAACCCGGCTTGTCTCTGATCACCCTGGTGTTCAACGACAAAACCGACCTTTATTTTGCCCGTCAGTTGGTCATGGAGCGTCTGCTCGAAGTGGGTACGCGCCTGCCGCCGGGAATCACGCCTATTCTTGGCCCGGTGTCGACCGGACTGGGTGAGGTCTATCAATACACGCTTGAACGCCCGGACGACGGTGACCGGAAGCTGACCGAAGAAGAGCTTATGCAGCGTCGTACGACCCAGGATTGGGTAGTGCGTCCATTGCTGCGGTCGATTCCCGGCGTGGCCGAAATTAACTCGCAGGGTGGCTATGCCAAGCAGTATCAGGTGCTGGTTAATCCTGACCGGCTACGTCATTTCGGGCTGACTATTGCCGATGTTTTTCAGGCGGTGGGTCGTAATAACGCCAACGCCGGGGGCGGTGTCTTGCCTCAGTATGCCGAGCAGTACCTGATTCGCGGCATCGGTCTGGTTAAGGATCTTGAAGATTTACGCCTGATCGTACTGAAGGAAAAAGACGGCGTTCCGGTCTATGTGCGTGATGTCGCCGAAGTCCAGATCGGCCATGAAGTGCGTCAGGGTGCGCTGATCAAAAATGGCACGACCGAGGCAGTGGGCGGCATTGTGTTGATGCTTTCCGGCGGCAATGCCAAGGCGGTTGTGAGCAAAATTAAGGCAAGGGTCGATGAGATCAATGCCAAGGGAATGTTGCCGGATGGTCTGAAGATTGTGGCTTATTACGATCGGTCAGAACTGGTCGATGCTGCGCTGTGGACGGTAACCAAGGTGCTGCTGGAAGGCGTGCTGTTGGTTGTGGTCGTGCTGTTCCTGTTCTTGGGTGATGTCCGGTCTTCGCTGATCGTGGTGGCGACGCTGGTGCTGACGCCACTGCTGACTTTTGTCGCCATGAACAAGTTGGGTATTTCAGCCAATCTTATGTCGCTGGGCGGCTTGGCCATTGCTATTGGCTTGATGGTCGACGGCTCGGTGGTCGTTGTTGAAAACGCCTTCCTGCAACTTGGCCGCAAGGCAAAAACCGGCGAAAGCCAGTTACGCATCATTTTGCATGCAGTCGTCGAGGTCGCAACGCCGGTTATTTTTGGTGTCGGCATCATTATTCTCGTCTTCCTGCCATTGATGACTTTGCAGGGCATGGAAGGCAAAATGTTTGCCCCGCTGGCCTACACGATTGCGATTGCTCTGGCGAT
>CAYRBE010000087.1:3259-7472 GCA_964422345.1 uncultured Dechloromonas sp. | reverse complement strand
GGTTCGGTGGTGCCGGGGATCAATCGTGTACCCAACATTTCGCTTGAAGAGTCGATCAAGATGGAAATGGAGGCCATGCGTTTGGTTATGCAGGTGCCTGGTGTGAAGTCGGCAGTTTCCGGCGTCGGTCGGGGTGAGTCGCCGGCGGACCCGCAAGGTCCGAATGAGTCGACACCGATTGTCAGCCTCTTGCCTCGTGATCAATGGCCTTCCGGTTGGACGCAGGACGATATTCAGGATGCGATGCGTGAGAAGTTGAAGGTGTTGCCAGGCGTGCAGGTGGTGATGGCGCAGCCGATTTCTGACCGGGTGGATGAAATGGTGACCGGTGTGCGTTCCGATATTGCGGTCAAGGTTTTTGGCGATGATCTCGAACAGTTGAAAAAGCTGGCGGGGCAGATTGGTAAGGTCGCCCAGACTTTGCAGGGGGCTCAGGATTTACGTATCGAGAAGGTCAGTGGCCAGCAGTATCTGTCGGTTGATATTGACCGGCGGGCGATTGCCCGGCTTGGCCTCAATGTTTCGGATGTGAACGATGTCTTGGAGATGGCGATTGGCGGCAAGGTGGTCACCGAAATCTTTGAGGGAGAACGCCGTTTTCCGGGGGTTGTCCGTTTGCCGGAGCGCTATCGCAATAATATCGAAGCAATTTCAAATGTCTTGATCACTTCTCCGAATGGTGCGCAGGTGCGTCTGACCGATGTCGCCAAGATACAGGTGCAGGATGGGCCGGCGCAGATTTCACGGGAGCTGGGCAAGCGTCGTATTGTGATTGGCCTGAACGTCAAGGACCGCGACCTCGGTGGTTTTGTTGCCGAGTTGCAGCAAAAGGTTGAGGCGCAAATCAAGCTGCCGGAAGGGTATTACCTGGAGTGGGGTGGACAGTTCCAGAATATGGAGCGGGCGCTTGGGCATTTGACGATCATTATTCCTATCACCATTGCGGCAATTTTCTTCCTGCTGTTCATTTTGTTTAATTCGCTGCGTTTTGCCACACTGATCATTACCGTACTGCCGTTTGCATCCATCGGCGGCATCATCGGTTTGTTCATTTCCGGCGAGTACCTGTCGGTGCCTGCGTCAGTCGGTTTTATCGCACTGTGGGGTATCGCCGTCCTCAATGGCGTGGTCTTGGTGTCTTATATCCGCGATTTGCGCGAAGACGGCAGAACCGTGCGGCAAGCGGTGGTTGAAGGCGCTACGCTGCGTTTCCGGCCGGTGATGATGACCGCAACTGTTGCCATGCTTGGCCTGATTCCCTTCTTGTTTTCGAGCGGGCCGGGTTCTGAGGTTCAGCGCCCGCTGGCGATTGTGGTGATCGGTGGATTGATCACCTGCACCCTGCTTACCTTATTGGTTTTGCCCACAATCTATCGCTGGTTTGACGAAGAAAAGGAGGAGGCATGAAAGAGATCAAAGCAGTTATTCGCCCCAATAAATTGCCGGTGGTGCGTGATGCGCTAATGGCCTTGCCCGGCTTTCCCGGGATGGCGGTCACTAAGGTCGAAGGCTGCAGCGCGCCAAGCCGTCATGTGTCGCGTCATACGATCAAGGATGAACTCACGGAGTATTCACCCAAAATTCGGATCGACATCGTTGCGCCGGATGATCAGGTTGATGCAATTTTTCAACTGATTATGGATCAGGCTGGTACGGGGCACATTGGTGACGGACTGGTGTGGGTTACTGATGTGGAAAAAGTTGGATTTATTTTCAAGGATGGGCAGTTCGCCTGAGACATTGAATTAAGTGTGACGTATTTCACTGACTGAGCAGGTATCTCGTTTTAAAATCCAATGGTCACTTACACCGAACTTCTGTTCGGAGGCTGGACGATAAGACATGGATTACTTGCTGGCTACTGCTGCTAACGTAACGCTCTCCTCCCCCGTTGATTTGCATGACGGGGTGGCAAGTCTGTCGCGCGGTACTTTCTTCAAGGAAGCGTCGCTCGATATGACCTTGAGTGTGCTGGCTGAATCGGCTGCCGAAATGTCGGGGGTTGAACGAGTCAGCATTTGGGCCTTGACCGAAGGCCATCAGGAGTTGCGTTGTCTGGAGTTGTTTGAGCGCAGCGTAAGCCGGCATAGCGATGGTGAGGTGCTGCGGGCAATGCAGTACCCTGCGTATTTTCGCGCCTTGGCGAGTGGCGATGGTGTCGCCGCAGATGACCCTTATCTACACCCATCTACTGCGGAGTTGGGGCGTGACTACCTGTTACGGCATCGGGTCAGTGCCTTACTTTCCACCCCTATTCATATACGGGGTGATTTGCAGGGCGTGTTGTGTCTGGAGCAGGTTGGCTCACATTCGCCCTGGACGACAGCCCATAGAATTTTTGCTCAAGCAGTGGCGAATCTGGTGACGCTGGCGCTTGTGGAATTTGAAGCCGGCGAGTGCCGTCGGGAAACCTTGCAAGCCAATGAACGTTTAAAGGCAGTGTTTGAAGGTTCGCGCGATCCTTTGTTGCTGGCGGATGGTGAGACTGGCTTGATTCTGGATGCCAATGCTCAGGCCGAAAAATTATTTGCTTGTCGGCGCTCAGAGATTATCGGCAGGCATCAACGCACTTTGCACCCGAAAGGTGCTGAGACTGTGGTTGCTGAACAGTTTCGCCAAGTTATTTCCGGTGAATTAGGCGCGGTCGTTGTGGCAGAAATCGTGCGCGCTGATGGCAGTGTGAGTCCGGTCGAAATTACCAGTGAAGTGGCCGATCTGAGTGATGGCCGGCGTTTGGTATTAGGTGTTTTTCGCCCAATTTAGCCGTGCACCGTAGCAATCATCTCTGCCAGTTGTTTTAACTGGTTTTCAATTATTTGCCGAACCGGGTCTTTGTCCAGTTCACGGGTACGGGTGTTGGTTGCTTCGGCCAGTTGGCGAGCCAGATGCATGATGCCGTACAACTCCGCAGCTTGAGCCTCCTGGGCTAATTCAACTGCTTCTGATTTGAGCGCGTAGCCGTCAGGCGGGAGCAAGGCGAGGGCGTCGTGCATGCGCTCCAGTCGCTCATTGGCTTCCGAAGCAAATATTCGGTCAAGGACGACTGAGCGACCGGGGGCGAGCCCAGCGGCTGAATTGACTGAATCGAGTCGCTGCGAAAAATGATTTGCCCGCTCGCCAAAAGTTGGGTGTTCGAGCCCTTCTTTGTCGATTAGCGACTCGATGGTCGCAGTCAGTGCAGCAATTAAACGCGGCGTTGGCGAGGTGTCTTCCAAATGATCGGTGGCGCTGGCGAGAGCCTCTCCTAAACGCAGGCTGTCGGGATCCTGGCTTTCGAGCGCGATACTGTAGAGGGCAAAAACGGCGGTGCGAAAGGCTGTTTCGCCCGCATTAAAACGGTTCAGCCAAGCGGCGGACAGGTTTGTGCAGGCAAGAATCCAGCGCTCGTTAAGGGCAGGATCAAAACGTAATTCTTTTGGTTTGGATAGCCATGGCAGGATCGCAGCGATTTTTTGCAACGTGGGTGCAAGTGCTGCACGTGTTTCCTCGAGGTCTTTTTCGGGGATGTCTGCCATGGCTTGCGGCCTTATTGTGCGGCCAGTTTGGCGAACGCGCTGACGACTTCCGGCGGCGCCTGAACCAGTTCGATCAACACTCCTTCGCCGCCAATCGGAAATTCGTCATTGGCTTTTGGGTGCAGGAAGGTAATGTCGAAACCAGCGGCACCTTTGCGGATGCCGCCCGGTGCAAAGCGAACGCCTTGGGCGGATAGCCATTCAACTGCCGTTGGCAAGTCGTCAATCCACAAGCCAACGTGGTTGAGTGGCGTGGTATGAACTGCGGGCTTTTTTTCCGGATCGAGCGGTTGCATCAGATCGACTTCAACCTTGAACGGGCCGCTGCCCATGGCGCAAATGTCTTCATCGACGTTTTCACGCTCGGAAACAAAAGTGCTGGAAACCTCAAGGCCAAACATGTCCACCCACAAGGTGCGCAGCTTTGCTTTGGAAGGGCCGCCGATGGCGATTTGCTGAATGCCGAGAACCTTGAATGGACGTTGCATGAGTGATTCCTGTCGTAAGATTAATTATAGTAATTCATAATTATACGAGTATCGAGCAAGAGTTGAAGCGTCGGTTTAGCTTGCTTTCCGGTAGGACTTAATCAGTAGAAAAGTGCCAATCAAGAGCATGGGTATAGAGAGCCATTGCCCCATGCTGATTGTATAGGACTGACCAAAAATGCCGGCATCCGGTTCCCGGAAAAATTCTGT
>CAYRBE010000087.1:0-3159 GCA_964422345.1 uncultured Dechloromonas sp. | reverse complement strand
TCAGTGACATCAAGCCAGGCGAATTGGCATTTTCTGGCCCAGAGCAGGACACCGACTAATACGCCGATAAATCCGCCGTGAAAACTCATGCCGCCTTTCCAGACGGCAAATACTTCGAGCGGATGGGCTGCGAAGTAGGCCGGTTCATAAAACAAAACTTGCCCCAGTCGCCCGCCGATGATTACCCCCAGCATTCCGTAGAACAGCAAGTCGTCGAGTTGTTCGGCGGTAATAAAACCCGGGTGCGCCTTGATGCGCAGTCGTCCGAGCCAGATAAACTGAGCAAAGGCGGCGAGATACATCAGGCCATACCAGTGTATCGAGAGCGGGCCAATGGATAGTGCTACGGGGTCGAACTGTGGGTGAAGGAGCATTGATCGCGCAGAGTGGGCTAGAATTCGATGATTATAGTTCGCGCACTTCGCTTACTGAATTCAAGCGCATTGTTTAAACGGAGATTCTCATGCCCCAATATCGTTCCCGCACATCAACGCATGGTCGTAATATGGCCGGTGCTCGCGCCCTTTGGCGCGCCACCGGAATGAAAGATGGTGATTTCGGCAAGCCGATTATTGCCGTCGTCAATTCATTTACCCAGTTTGTGCCGGGTCACGTTCATCTCAAAGACATGGGCCAGCTGGTGGCGAGAGAAATTGAGGCAGCCGGTGGTATTGCCAAAGAATTCAATACGATAGCTATCGATGATGGCATCGCAATGGGGCACGATGGCATGCTCTATTCGCTACCTTCGCGCGACCTGATTGCCGACTCCGTCGAATACATGGTGAATGCCCATTGCGCTGATGCAATGGTCTGTATCTCAAATTGCGACAAAATTACGCCGGGTATGTTGATGGCCGCGATGCGCCTCAATATCCCCTGTATTTTCGTGTCCGGCGGCCCGATGGAGGCCGGTAAAGTGACGGTCAAGGGGCAGGTCATTCATCTTGATCTGGTTGATGCCATGGTTAAGGCGGCAGACGCGAGTGTTTCTGATGCTGATTTGGCCGAGATCGAACGTTCGGCTTGCCCAACCTGCGGTTCGTGTTCGGGTATGTTTACCGCTAATTCAATGAATTGCCTGACCGAGGTGTTGGGGTTTTCTTTGCCTGGAAATGGAACCGTCGTCGCGACCCATGCCGATCGCAAGGAGCTGTTCCTCAATGCAGGTCGCCAGGTCGTTGAACTCTGCCGTCGCTATTATGAGCAGGATGACTACTCAGTTCTGCCGCGCTCGATAGCAACGTTTGAAGCATTCGAGAATGCCATGACGCTGGATGTGGCAATGGGTGGTTCAACCAATACCGTGCTCCATATTCTCGCTGCTGCGCACGAAGCGGGCGTAAATTTCACCATGGCGGACATTGATCGCATTTCACGCAAGGTGCCATGCCTGTGCAAAGTGGCACCAATGACCGACAAGTATCATATTGAAGACGTCCATCGTGCGGGCGGCATCATGGGCATTCTCGGCGAGCTTGATCGTGCAGGGCTTTTGCACCGGGCTGTGCCGACCGTTCATGCGAAGAGTCTCGGCGAAGCGATTGATTGCTGGGATGTGGTCCGCCAGCACGACATTAAAGTTCATCAGTTTTTCCGTGCTGCACCGGGTGGTGTGCCGACACAGACCGCGTTTTCGCAGGATAAGCGCTATAACGAGCTGGATATTGATCGTACCCACGGTTGCATTCGCAATAGAGAAAACGCCTATTCTCAAGAGGGCGGGCTGGCTGTTTTGCGCGGCAATATCGCGTTGGATGGTTGTATCGTCAAAACCGCCGGGGTTGATGAGTCCATCTGGAAGTTCACAGGTCGGGCGCGGGTTTTTGAAAGTCAGGATGCTGCGGTGCACGCCATTCTTGATGGAAAAGTCGTTGCCGGTGATGTCGTGGTTATTCGCTATGAAGGCCCTAAAGGCGGTCCGGGTATGCAGGAGATGTTGTAACCCACCTCGTACCTGAAGTCGATGGGGCTGGGTAAAGAGTGCGCTTTGCTGACCGATGGGCGTTTCTCTGGTGGCACATCAGGGCTGTCAATCGGCCATGCCTCACCCGAGGCGGCAGATGGCGGGGCGATTGGTTTGGTAGAAGAGGGGGATGTCATTGAAATTGATATCCCGAAACGAAGTATTAACCTTGTTGTAAGTGATGAGGAATTGAATCGCCGTCGTCAGGTTATGGATGCAAAGGGTGAGGGTGCCTGGCAACCACAGGAAGAGCGTGAGCGTTTTGTATCAGCCGCCTTGCAGGCCTATGCCTTAATGGCGACATCGGCCGACAAAGGTGCTGTTCGAGACGTAACGCAGATTCAACGCCGAAAATAAAATTAATGTACGAGGCTTTGTTGGCGGCGGTTTTAGTCGCTGCCAACTTTTCGATAAGTTTTGGTCAACTAGTCCGTATTAATTGCGTTAAATGACTAGAGTTTCGACGTATTTTGGTAATGTTGAAAGATCGGTGTCTAACTCAGTATTCAAGGCATCGAAAAGGTTTTATCATCTGAAATGTTTCACCCACTAATCACCTAATTGAGGGAACGAAAAATGAAAATTGCTTACGTTGCTGTAATGGCTGCTGCAGGTATTGTTATGGCTGGTCAGGCAAATGCTGACGAAGCTTTGGCAAAAGCTAAGAACTGTATGGCTTGCCATGCCATCGACAAGAAATTGGTTGGTCCTTCTTACAAGGACGTTGCTGCCAAGTACAAGGGCGATGCTAAAGCGCCGGCAACGCTGGCCGCCAAGATCAAGGCCGGTGGTAAAGGTGCATGGGGTGAAATCCCGATGCCACCAAACAACGTCACGCCAGAAGAAGCAACGAAGTTGGCTACCTGGGTTTTGTCGATTAAGTAAGTCTCTTGCTGCCAATAGAAGAGCCGGCCTAGTGCCGGTTTTTCTTTTTTGGGAAAATATTTTCCAAAGTGTGTTGACGCAATCTCGGAAGTCCCGGATAATTCTGCGTTCTCCGGAGGGGTACCCAAGCGGTCAACGGGAACAGACTGTAAATCTGTCGGCTCTGCCTTCGAAGGTTCGAATCCTTCCCCCTCCACCAGATTTAAGTTCTAGCAGTTAGTGATGCGGGTCAAAGGTTAAGCGGGTGTAGCTTAATGGTAGAGCTGAAGCCTTCCAAGCTTAAGACGAGGGTTCGATTCCCTTCACCC
>CAYRBE010000086.1:6403-8958 GCA_964422345.1 uncultured Dechloromonas sp. | reverse complement strand
CAACTCGACGACATCAATCGTTTCGAGGCCATGCTGGTTAACGAAGGTGCGTTGGTCCTTAAGTTCTGGTTTCATCTTTCAAAAGATGGCCAGAAAAAGCGCCTTAAAGCGCTGGAAAAAGACCCCCGTACCGCGTGGCGAGTGACGAAGGGCAGCTATGAGCGCCTGAAGACCTACGGCAAATTGCAGGAGGTGGCGGGGCATGTCCTACGCGTCAGCAATACAGCTCATGCGCCATGGATTATTGTCGAAGGCACTGATGATGAATACCGTTCGCTGACGGTCGGTCGTATTGTTCTCGAATCGATGAAGCGGCGTTTGCAGCAACAGGGTCGACAGCAGGTGCCGGTGGCTCCGCCGATTGTTCATGCGATTGATCAAAAGAATGTATTGAGCGAGCTGAACCTGACGCAGGTGCTGGCCAAAAAAGATTACGAGCGCGAATTGGCGGCCTGTCAGGCGCGGTTGTCTGAACTGATGCGTGATCCGCGCTTTGTTGATAATCGTTCGCTGGTCTTGGTTTTTGAAGGTTCCGATGCGGCCGGTAAGGGCGGTAGCATCCGGCGAATCGGGGCGTCGATGGATGCCCGGCAGTACCAGATTGTGCCGGTTGCTGCGCCGACTGAAGAAGAGCGCGCTCAGCCTTATCTTTGGCGTTTCTGGCGTAATTTGCCGCGCATTGGTCGGGTGGCGATTTTTGATCGCTCCTGGTACGGGCGTGTGCTGGTCGAGCGGGTTGAGGGTTTCTGTTCTGAGCCGGATTGGCTGCGGGCCTATGCCGAGATTAATGACTTCGAGCATCAGATGGTCGATGCCGGTGCAGTCGTTATTAAGTTTTGGTTGCAGGTCAGCGCTGACGAGCAGTTGCGCCGTTTCAAGGAGCGTCAGGATACGGAATTCAAACGTTTCAAGATTACCGACGAAGACTGGCGAAATCGTGAAAAATGGGATGACTATGTTTCCGCTGTTTGCGACATGGTTGATCGGACTTCGACCGGTCTGGCACCATGGACGCTGGTTGAAGCGAATGACAAGAACTTTGCACGGGTGAAAATTTTGCGGACGGTTTGTGATCGTCTCGAAGCCGCCCTGAAAGATGAAACTGGGAAATACAGCGATAAATGAGTGAGACACCCTACGACGAGAACTTCGTCTCCTGGTTCCGGGCGGTAACGCCCTACATCAATGCTTTCCGCGGCAAGACTTTTGTCATTGCCTTCGGCGGCAAGGCGGTGGCCAGTGAGTTTGCCAAGACTTTGGCTTACGACGTCAATCTATTGGTTAGCTTGGGCGTTCGTCTGGTTTTGGTGCATGGGGCGCGACCGCAGATTGAGGAAGAGCTGCGCGAGAAAAATCTGGAATCCATCTATCACCGAGGTTATCGGGTGACGGATGCGGAAACGCTGGATTGTGTGCTCGATGCCGTAGGGAGTGTGTATCTGGAAATTGAGGCGATGCTGTCTCAGGGCTTGCCCAATACGCCGATGGCGAATAGCCGGATTCGGGTGATCGGTGGCAATTTCATTACCGGTCAGCCGATTGGTGTGCTTGATGGCATCGACATGCAGTACGCCGGCAAGGTGCGCAAGGTCGATAGTGAAGGGATCAATGCGCAGCTTGGTCTGGGCAATATTGTCCTGCTTAACTGCGAAGGGCCTTCGCCGACCGGCGAGATCTTCAACCTGCAAATGGAAGAAGCCGCCGAGTCTGTTGCCGCGGCAATCCGTGCTGACAAGCTGGTTTATTTGACCGATAGCCGTGGGGTGACGGACAAAAAAGGCGAATTGCTTGATGCGATGACGGCCGATGAAGTCGCCGAAATGCTGAAAGAGGCTGATTGGCTGTCGCCTGACATCCGGCGCTATTTGCCTTGTGCTGTGCGTGCGACACGTGCCGGTGTGGGGCGAGTCCATCTGATCAGCTTTGAGCATGATGGTGCTTTGTTGCGCGAGTTGTTCACTCACGATGGTGTGGGGACTGTGGTGACGCGTGAGTCGTTGGAAAATATCTGCGAAGCCAAGCCGGATGATATTGCGGCATTGATTGCGCTCATTGAACCGATGGAGCAGGAAGGTATTCTGGTGCATCGGCCACGCGAGTTGTTGGAGCGCGAAGTCGAGCATTTCTCGATCATGCTGCACGATGGCATCGTGGTTGGTTGCGCCGCGCTCTACCCGCATTCTGATGAAGAGGCTGAGTTGGCTTGCCTGGCCGTCAGCCCGGAACATCGTGAATGGGGTTACGGTGAGCAGTTGATGAAGCGGATTGAACGCCGAGCCAAAAAATTAGGCATCAAGCGTCTGCTGGTGCTGACCACGCGGACTGAACACTGGTTTGTCGAGCGTGGCTTTAAATTGGGCTCGGTCGATGATCTGCCGGCCAAAAAACGCGATATGTACAACTATCAGCGCCGCTCTAAAGTGCTGTTCAAAACGCTGTAAGCCCGCCGGGCTTACAGCGTTTTTCGATCAGGCGCGGATCAGGTGGTCAAAAGCGCTGAGTGAAGCGGTCGCGCCAGCGCCCATCGCAATGATGATCTGCTTGTAAGGCACGGT
>CAYRBE010000086.1:0-6303 GCA_964422345.1 uncultured Dechloromonas sp. | reverse complement strand
AAAACCGCATCAGCGCGTAACTGGCCGTCAAATTCGAGCAGGGTAACGTGAGCCACAATGCCAGCCAGATCAATCGCAGCTTCAACGCCGGAGTTGCCACCACCGATAACGGCAACACGCTTGCCTTTAAATAGTGGGCCATCGCAGTGTGGGCAGTAGGCAACGCCTTTGCCGCGATATTCCTGCTCGCCCGGTACATTCATTTCACGCCAGCGTGCGCCGGTCGCGAGAATGACTGATTTACTCTTGAGGACCGCACCGTTCTCCAGTGTGATTTCAATCAAGTCGCCGGCAACGAGTTGTTTTGCGCGCTGCAGATTCATTACGTCGACGTCGTAGTCTTTGACGTGCTCTTCAAGTCCCATGACCAGTTTCGGGCCGTCAGTCGCTTTGACTGAGATGAAGTTTTCAATCGCCAAAGTATCCATCACCTGACCGCCAAAACGTTCGGCGAGCAAGCCGGTGCGAATCCCCTTGCGGGCAGCGTAGATGGCTGCTGAAGCGCCGGCTGGCCCCCCGCCAACTACAAGCACGTCAAAGGCTTCCTTGGCGCTGAGTTTTGCTGCATCACGGGCGGATGCGCCGGTATCAAGCTTGGCGACGATTTCTTCTATGCTCATGCGGCCCGCGCCGAACTCCGTACCATTCAGGTAGATGGTGGGGACGGCCATGATCTGCCGTTCTTCAACCAGACCCTGAAAAAGCGCGCCATCGATCATCGTGTGGCTGACGCCGGGGTTGAGTACAGCCATCAGGTTGAGTGCCTGTACGACATCCGGGCAGTTGTGGCAGGAGAGCGAAATAAAGGTCTGGAACTCGAATGTGCCGGGCAGGGCCTTAATTTGTTCGATAACTTCGGCGTCGACCTTGGGCGGGTGGCCGCCGGTCTGAAGCAAGGCGAGGATCAGCGAGGTGAATTCGTGGCCCATTGGCAGACCGGCAAAGCTGATGCGTGCTGCTTCGCCCGGACGGCCGATGGCAAATGATGGGCGAAGGGTGGCGTCGCCGTCTTCGCGCAGGCTCACCTTGTCTGAAAGCGCTTCAATGTCGACTAGAAGGCTACGCATTTCCTGTGCTGCAGGACTGTCGTCAAGTGAGGCGATCAACTCTATCGGCGTCTGTAATTTTTCGAGGTAGGCCGTGAGTTGCGTCTTGATATTTGCGTCGAGCATGTTTGCGCTCCTTTATTTGGTTTTTACTGAAATGCTACGGTGCACCGTAGCATTTCGCTAAAAACCCCGCCGCGCAGTAGCGCAGCGGGATGTGGTGCTATTTAGATCTTGCCTACCAGATCAAGCGATGGTGCCAGGGTCTTGGCGCCTTCCTGCCATTTTGCCGGGCAGACTTCAGCCGGGTGTGCAGCAACGTACTGAGCTGCCTTAAGCTTGCGCAGGGTCTCTTTAACGTCACGGGCAATCGCATTGTCGTGAACTTCGAGGGTCTTGATGGTGCCTTCTGGATTGATCACGAAGGTGCCGCGCAGTGCCAGACCAGCTTCAGGAATATGCACACCAAAGGCGTTGGTCAGTGCGTGGGTCGGGTCGCCAACCAGGGGGAACTTGGCTTTGCCAACAGCTGGCGAGGTTTCGTGCCAGACCTTGTGCGAGAAATGGGTGTCGGTGGTGACGATGTAAACTTCAGCGTTTGCCTTCTGGAATTCAGCATAGTGTTCAGCAGCATCTTCAACTTCGGTCGGGCAGTTGAAGGTGAAAGCGGCTGGCATGAAAATAAGAACAGACCACTTGCCCATCAGGCTGGCTTCGGTAACTTCTACGAACTTGCCATTGTGAAAGGCTTGAGCTTTGAACGGTTGAACTTGGGTGTTGATGAGGGACATGTTGGTTATCTCCTAGTGGGTAAAAAGTGACTACGGAACGAATGTTACGACTGAACTGGCTATTGGTCGAATTGATAATTGATATATGTGGAATAGGAAGACGCTATCGGCACCTAGTCCTAATGGCGTAGTTTGTCTCCGCAAGAAGGCCTATTTTTTGTACGGATATGTGATGATGTTGACACATATCAAGTCCGATAAAACGAATATCAAGGAAATTACACGTTGTTCTAGTATTTGTGTGTTGTGCTCACAGGAGATTAGGCCGGATGAATATATCCAGTGCCATTATGTACATTGCCCCAGCCCGTCTTGAAGAGGCCTGCGCGGCATTGTTGCAATTGCCGGGGGTGGAAATCCACGCCAAAACCCCGGAAGGCAAATTGGTTGTCACGATTGAAGATGACGATACCAATTCAGCTGCAGATAGTTATGTGGCTTTACACAATGTGCCCGGAGTTGCATCGGTCGCCATGGTGTACCAATACAGTGGTAGCGAATTAGATAACGAGGAGGTAGAAGCGTGAAACTTAATCGGCGGGACTTTATTAAGGCCAATGCTGTAGCTGCGGCCCTTTCAACGGCAGGTTTGCCCGGCGCCAGCGCAATTGCTGCGCCAGGCAAAGACGAAATTCGCTGGGACAAGGCACCGTGCCGCTTCTGCGGTACCGGTTGTAGCGTTCTAGTCGGTACGCAGGGCGGTCAGGTTGTTGCGACTCAGGGTGACCCTGAGGCGCCGGTCAATCGCGGTCTGAACTGTATCAAGGGCTACTTCCTGTCCAAGATCATGTACGGCGAAGATCGCCTGAAGACACCGATGCTGCGGATGAAGGATGGCAAGTTCGACAAGAATGGCGAATTCGCACCGATTACCTGGAAACAGGCTTTCGACATCATGGAAGAAAAGGCCAAGGCAACGCTTAAGGCCAAGGGGCCAAATGGTCTTGCCATGTTCGGTTCTGGTCAATGGACAGTTTGGGAAGGCTATGCTGCCGCCAAGCTGATGAAGGCTGGTTTCCGTACCAATAACCTTGATCCCAATGCACGTCACTGTATGGCTTCGGCGGTTGCCGGCTTCATGCGCACCTTTGGTATCGACGAGCCGATGGGCTGCTACGACGATATCGAGCATGCTGATGCCTTCGTGTTGTGGGGTTCCAACATGGCGGAAATGCACCCGATTCTGTGGACCCGTCTGACTGACCGCAAGCTATCGAGCAAAAACGTCAAGGTTGCTGTGCTCTCCACCTTCGAGCATCGCTCCTACGAGCTGGCCGATATCCCGATGATCTTCGCTCCGCAGACGGATTTGGCGATTCTGAATTACATCGCCAACTACATCATCCAGAGCGGCAAGGTGAATCAGGACTTCGTCACCAAGAACATCAATTTCAAGAAGAGCGCAACCGACATCGGCTACGGCCTGCGTCCAGGCCATGCGCTGGAAAAAGATGCGACCAGCAATGGTTATCCAGACAAGGATGGCAAACCTAAGGGCGATACCGGCAAATCTGAAGCTATCACCTTCGAGGAATACAAGAAATTTGTTGCCGACTACACCGTCGAGAAAGTTTCTAAGCTGTCTGGTGTATCTCAAAAAGATCTCAAAGCACTGGCCGAGCTCTATGCTGATCCAAAGATCAAGGTTACGTCTTTCTGGACCATGGGCTTCAATCAGCACACTCGTGGTACATGGGCCAACAATCTGGTCTATAACATCCACCTCCTGACCGGCAAGATTTCTGAGCCAGGCAATAGCCCATTCTCGCTGACGGGTCAGCCATCCGCTTGCGGTACGGCGCGTGAAGTCGGTACTTTTGCTCACCGCTTGCCAGCAGACATGGTTGTCACCAATCCAGAGCACCGTAAGCACTCGGAAGAATTGTGGGGCCTGCCGGAAGGTACGCTGGATGGCAAGATCGGTACTCATGCCGTGGCAATGGCGCGTGCGCTCAAGGATGGCAAGGTTAATTTCTACTGGCAGCAATGTAATAACAACATGCAAGCCGGTCCGAACATTAACGAAGAGCTGTATCCAGGCTGGCGTAACCCGGCAAACTTCATTGTGGTTTCTGATCCTTACCCAACCGTTTCTGCAATGGCTGCCGACCTGATTCTGCCGACCGCTATGTGGGTCGAAAAAGAAGGTGCATTCGGTAACGCCGAGCGCCGCACCCAGTTCTGGCGTCAGCAAGTTAAAGCGCCGGGCGAGGCTCGTTCTGACCTCTGGCAGTTGATGGAGTTCTCCAAGCGTTTCAAGATGGAAGAAGTCTGGACGCCAGAGTTGTTGGCTAAAGCGCCGAAGCTTAAAGGCAAGACGATGTTTGACGCCTTGTTCGCGAATGGTGTGGTCGATAAGTTTAAGGTTAGCGAAACTCAGCCTGGTTTTGATAACGATGAAGCCAAGTACTTTGGTTTCTATCCGCAGAAAGGCCTGTTCGAAGAATATGCCGCCTTTGGCCGTGGTCATGCTCACGATCTGGCACCATTCCAGACCTATCATGAAACCCGTGGTTTGCGCTGGCCTGTCGTCGGTGGCAAGGAAACTCTGTGGCGCTTCCGTGAAGGCTACGACCCCTACGTCAAGAAAGGTGAGGGCGTTAAGTTCTACGGCCACAAAGATGGCAAAGCCGTTATTTTTGCTCTGCCGTATCAGCCTGCAGCTGAGTCTCCGGATAAAGAGTACGACATGTGGTTGTCTACCGGGCGTGTGCTTGAGCATTGGCATACCGGCACCATGACTCGCCGTGTGCCCGAGTTGCACAAGGCTGTTCCGGATGCTTTGGTGTATATGCACCCGGATGATGCCAAGGCACGTGGTATGCAGCGCGGCACTGAGGTCAAAGTGGCTTCGCGTCGTGGTGAGATTAGATTGCGGGTTGAAACCCGTGGCCGTAACAAGCCACCGCGCGGTTTGGTCTTCATTCCATTCTTTGACGCCGGTCGTCTGGTTAACAAACTGACGCTGGATGCGACTTGTCCGATTTCCAAGGAAACCGACTACAAGAAGTGTGCGGTCAAGGTCACCAAGGTTTGATTCATTCACCACAAAAATAGACGAAAAGCGGCCGGGGGTAATTCTTCGGCCGTACATCGGAGGTAAGAAATCATGAGATTTATCCCTGCTCTGGCTCTGGCTGCAACCATGCTCTTTTCCGGGTTTGGTGTTGCCAGCGCGCAGGAAAAACTATTGTCTGAACGGGGTGATGTTCCGATTGACCAGTCATCCAAGGTTGAAATGTTCCGTCCGGAAAAGGATAAGGACATCATTCCACGCGACTTTCAAAAGCAGCCGCCGCTGATTCCGCATAGCATCAAGGGCTATACCATCACCCAGAACTTCAATAAGTGTATGGATTGTCACTCCAAGGAACGTGCCGATGAGACCGGTGCCACCAAGGTTGCCAAGTCGCACTATCTGGATCGTGATGACAAGAAGTCGGCCAATATTTCACCGCGCCGTTACTTCTGTCATCAGTGCCATGTGCCGCAGTTTGATGCAAAGCCGTTGGTGCAGAATACTTACAAGCCAGCTGCTAAAAAGGGAGGGGAATGATGAGCTTGGAAAAATACATGCCCGCTTGGGTTAAGCAGATTGGTGCGGTGACGGTGCTGTTGATTTTCGTCGCTGGTATCGTATTCTGGGGTGGGTTCAACTGGGCGCTTGAGGCAACCAATAAAGAATCCTTCTGTATTTCTTGTCACGAAATGGAAGAAAACGTCTTCCGTGAGTATCAGAACACGATCCACTACACCAATCGTACCGGTGTCCGTGCAACCTGCCCGGATTGCCACGTGCCGAAGGAGTGGGGTCCGAAGATGATTCGCAAGATTCAGGCTTCGAACGAAGTTCTGCACAAGGTCCTGGGTACCATCGATACGCCTGAGAAGTTCAATGCCAAGCGTGGCCAACTCGCCCAAAACGAGTGGAATCGCATGAAGGCGAACGACTCGCAGGAGTGCCGTAACTGTCACCGTTACGATTACATGGACTACACCGAGCAGGGAAATCGTGCTTCGCGTACCCATCCGCAGGCCTTTACCGACGGCAAGACCTGTATCGATTGCCACAAGGGTATTGCCCATGCCTTGCCGGCCGTTGATCAGCATATCGGCAAGCAGAATGATGGTGCAGCACCAATGTCGCACGGTGAAAAACCTGCCGATCCGGCAAAAGAAGAGGCCAAGCCAGCAGCTAAAGCCGAGAGCAAGTAATAAGCTCTATGCTTGATAAAACAAACCCGGCCGTGTGCCGGGTTTGTCGTTTATGGAGGTAATGTTGCGGTCGACGTATGAATATTACAAATATTCACGTGGTTGCCTGCAAATAGGCGCTCTTCAGCCAACACTTATTTAAAAAGTTATGCTATTTTGACCCTGCTGCCGTCCACACGGCCAGTTTTCTTACCACTAACAAGTAACAGGAGGCACTTAGATGAATAAATCCGAGCTGGTCGAAGTTGCTG
>CAYRBE010000085.1:0-9022 GCA_964422345.1 uncultured Dechloromonas sp. | reverse complement strand
TGTGCCATCTGCTGCAATTGGGGCAAGTTAAATGGACCGGTATTCTGCCCGTTGATTGAAACATGGTAAGAGATCACCGGTGGGGGCGGAGGAACCATCCCCGGTTGCTGCATGTTCTGACCCATATTGTTCATCATGTTGGCCATCTGGCCGCCCATGGCACCACCCACAGCCATACCAGCCATCACGCCGACAGGATTAAACCCACCCCCTGAGCCACCGCCGCCGGAGCCTGTGTTCATTTCACCCATTGCCCCCAGATTGTTGGCTGCGGCAGAAAGCACAGCGGTTTGCTGGTTGATCTGGTGAGCGCCCAGGAATTGCTGCTGGGTTTGCAGTTGCGCAAAGCGTTCTGCCTGTTCGCGCTGAATGCGTAGTGTCTCTCCCATGTTCTCGGTATTGAGCGCTTGGGTATCTGCCAAATTCTTGATGTTGATTTCGTTTTGGCTTTGCCGCATGGTCATTTCGAGATCGGCAGTCACGGCGCGAAGCTGGCGGTATTCTTCAGTCGTCTTATCCACTTCGATTGTTGTCAGGTCGAGGCTGCGAAGGTTGACACCGAAGTCCTCCTCGAAAACGCGACGTAAACGTGGTTCGATCAAGGCGTTGATATCAAGTAGCTTGCGCTCCAGCTGAAGTGCGGGAATTTGGTTGTCGGTGGGCGCGTTGGCAACGACTCCCTTGACTTGCTTGAGCACGGCATCGCGCACGTTGTCGGAAAACTGCTCAATCTCGAAATTGATCAGCCGGTGGACCCGGATGAATGTCTTGTAGTCAGTGATGTTGAAGCGGTAGGAGCCGCCAACAACGGTACGCACAGGGAAATCAGCAAAACGGGGATCGAAAACATCAAAGTACGGCGTCCGGAAATTAACTTTGATATTGCCTTCCAGATTGATGAAATAAATCTCTGCCTGGAATGGTGACTGCCCGGCATACGCCATGCCGAGAATCGAGGAAATGACCGGGAAGTTGGCGGTCTTGATCGTCTCGTCGAAGGGGCCTTCGATGAAATCCTGATTGGGACCGTTCTCTTGCTTGTAGACAAATACGGCGACTTCGCCATCCTTGACCCGCAAGCTGCTGCCCCAGCGAATTGCATTTTCCTTGCGGGTGCTGAGAGCATCGCCACTCGGCCGCCATTTCCAGACGAGGTACTGCGCCTCGTCACAACGAATGACGTCAAGTGCACCACCTTCGGTTTTTTTACTGAAGAGTCCCATATCCAATACCTTATCTGAAGTGCCGTTTGGTCAGTCGTTGCCGTTTGCCCGACGTGCCGCGGTGCGCTGGCGAATTTTTTCGGTCAGATCGTTTTCGGCGGCTGAAATGCGTCGCTCATTGGCGCGCTCGGCGGCCACCTGCTTCTCGTGGGCCTCTCGCTCAACGATGGCACGCTGGGCTTCTTCTTCGCGGCGGGCCTGATCACGTTGCCCGGCACGAATCGCTTCCTCAGCCTGCACGATGAGCGCTGATATTTCTGCGCGCCGACTGTCCCAAGTCGTTTTTTCCTGCTGCACCGCATCGCTCTTGCAAGCCGCTTCCTGATAATTCCAATGCAGATCCTTCAGGGCTGCCCGCGCGGCGTCATAATCCTTTACCTGCAGCTTGGTGTGGGCCATCGTCGCAATAGCCTCGAGACGCGCTTTTTCAGTCACTGCCCCTTGCCCATACTTTTCTTCACATTGCTTGAGCTTCCAGCTTTCCCACTGGGTGCTGACCACGCCGATCACAACCAGCACGGCAACTAGTGCGACACCTGCAGCAATCAGCGGAAAACGTCGCGCCCGGGTTTGCAGGACGCCGGACAGGGAAACATTCAGGCTGCGCTCAATCTCTTCAAATTCGGCTCGAACCTTGGCGTCACCCTTATAGGCAGTTTTGGCAAGATTGATCACTTCCTTGAACTTGACGCGCCAATCCTCCGCATTCGGATCAGGCTTGATGTTTTCCTGAATTTTTGGATGAATGAAGTAGATCAGGCTTTGCAAATCTTCGCGCGCCAGAGGGATAGGAAAATCACGGATAGCCCTTGCCCGCCGAGCCAGCAGTTCGTTTTCCAGTTTGCTGCCTTGAAGGCCGGCAGCGACAAGGGAAGCCTCAATTTCACTAAATTTATTGACCAGTTCAGTGACTGCATTGCTGGCGCTAACTCCGGCGAGTTCGTGGCCACAGAGTTCGCAGCGCGAAACGAAAGCCTTAAGTACGCCGCCACAGTTCGGGCACTTATTGATCACACCCTGTTTTTGGTCAAGTACAGACCGGTCACTATCAGTCACATCGAATCCTTGTCAATAAAACGGGTTCGCCAAGAGGCGAACCATAAAACACCACCACTCGCGACGAGCCGCTTAGCGGAAGATAATCACTTCTTCTTTAGCTGCGGGTGGGAGGCTGGTCGGCGATCGTCCCGCCGGCTCTTCACCTGTCAGCGCGCCTAACTGTTCTTCCATTTGTTTAAGAACATCTACGCCCAGGCTCTTCGAAACCTCGCTGATCACCTTGCCTCTATTGAGGACAACACGACCACCGCGCGAAGTGAGTAGTTTTACGTCCTGCCCGCCCCCCATCGCGGAAAATGCCGCCTTGACCTGATAGTTGCGCGTACTGATCAGGCTGAATTCGCCGACCAACTCCAGGCTGAGCGTATGCGAAACGGTGTCCGTGTGATCAATCGGATTGGCTTCCTGACGAAACTCGATACTGCTGACCGATCCAAACAACACGTAATCAGCCCCCGGGTACATTCCCTGTTTGATCCGGGCAATGACATCGTAGAGTTTCTCCGAGTTTTTTGCCGTGAAGGGCTTGGCTTGGGTAACCTGAAAATAGCCGGATTTGAGAATCTCACCCTTGATGTCGGCGGTGAATTTGCGCAATTCGCCGCGCTCAATATAAGAGTAAGTGCCTTCCGAATAAGAAAAAGAGGACTCGGATTTTGCATTGACCGAGCCGCTTGATCGGCGGGAATAGCCGGAATCACTTTCCCGTTCGCTTTCTCGACCAGATGCACGTAACGACGATTTTTCGGTCGCATTTATATTGCGAAAGTACTCTTGGACACGCTCCTCATAGGCCAGATCAGTTACCGCAACTCTTAGAGAGCCGCCAGCCAGCGCAGGAAGGGCAGCGCCCAGCAAGGCGCCCCCGAGCAATATTTTTTTCAGAAATGAGTTCATCTCAGGTTTCCAGAATGACCGAATCAGCGTCTGGCCGTCTTGCGAATGTCTTTCTCATCGGACCATTCAACAATACCGGTCTCGATTTCGATCAGGCGCATGTTGACCTTGTAGTACACGTCTTTCATGTCGGCATTTTTCTTGACGATGGACGATACGCTGCCGTCGATGCGGTACTTGGCACCCTGCATCTTGCCAACCTTGACCGACTTCGACTTGTCATACAGACCGCTCTGGTTCTGGCGACGTAGCTCATCGGTCTGGTTCTGCATGTCTTCACCTTCGATGACATAGCGAATGCCGTTCTTTTGCAATTGAGTCAGAATGGTGTCGGTGATCATGCGGGTATCGAAGTATTCGCTGGTCTTGTTCTTGACCGGCGAAGCCATCAGTAATTGGCGCTTGCGGATGACATCTTGAATGACCGGATGCTGGATCATCGACTGGGTCATTTTCTCAGCCACCATCTGGATGTCGGTCGAACCGAGGTCGGTGGTGACCGTTTCAACAGACTTGGAGTCGCCGTAGCTGACTCCCGACGAAGAAGTGGTGGCACAACCGGACAATAGCAGTACGCTCAGACCACAGGCCACAAGCCCCGTTTTTTTTGCAAAATTCATAAATCCCCCTGTTTGAAGAAAAAACTGCTTTACCAGCACCGTTCAGCGGCCGTCGGGCCGCCCTGCACTGGTTTAGTTGTTTGGGCTTTGCAGCACGATACGGAAATCGGTGGCCTTGAAGGTTGGCGCCACCACGTTGATTAGCTGTTTCTGATTGCCAGAAACGACCAGCGGTTTCCACGGCTCGTCATCCCAGACGCTGAAGCCATCACGGTCCAGCCACTTGAAGCGGTAGTGCAGCTGTTGGCTTTCATTGCTGGTATTGGTGATTTCGGCCTGTATCCGCAGCAGGTTGTCACGCTTGACAGCGCGCAGGTCGGAAATCCTCAGGTAGGTCATATTGCCCAGCTCTTCGACCCGGCTGGCGATGCTTGGTGCCTCGCTGGCTGGCGCTGGAGCAGTCGCAGCAGGCGCTGGCGATGGCGCTGCTTCAGTGCTGCGCGGGGTGCCGGGTTGCGACACGGCGGCGACACGGCGCTGGGCGATGGAAGCAAACTGCCCGTTCGGGTAGCGCGCTAGGTATTCCTTGAAGTCTTCCGGATCGCTGCTGTTTTTGATGCTCGACCAGAATTCCAGTTCAATCGCCGACTGGCTGACCGTTGGCCCTGTGCTTGGGCTGGCGGAGGCCAACTGCTTCGGTGCACCAGCGATAAAGTAAAAATCCCCATCAGTCTGGTCGTAGAGCGCTGGATTCTGGTCATGGCCGATCGAACGTGCCTTGCTGGTTACCGAGCTGCGAACCTTTTTCAGTGCGTCGGCTGCACTGACGCCGGGGGTTGAAATCATGGGCAGGAATTCGCGGGTAAACAGGCCGTTCGGATTGCTATCCGTATCGTTTAGCTTGTCGAGCGCCTGTTGGTTCGCGCCGGCCGAGAACAGCACGATCTGGCCATTCGGTGAAGCCGGTTGGGCCAGACCGAGCGAGCCACCCAAACTGCGCCCGGCTTTTTTGGGCAGGGGGTTGTCACGGCAGGCATCAATTACCAGCAGTGAGAACTTGGCCTTGGCGTCGGCCAGCTTGTCTTGCAATCGAACCAGGCTGATCGCTTGATCATCGACATCGTTGGGCCCTTTCGGCGCGTCGATATCAATGGGTAGCAAGAAATTCTGGTTATTGATCTGCAAGCCGTGGCCGGCAAAGAAAAAGACGCCGATGCCGCCGCCGGAAATTCTCTGGGCGAATTCATTGACTGCCTGATTCATCTTTTTCTGTCCGGCGTTGGGCAGATACATCACCTCGAAACCGATCTTGTCCAGCGCCTGACTGACGGCCTTGGCGTCATTGACCGCCTTTTCCAGCTTGGGTACGTTCTGGTAGTCGTTATTGCCAATGACCAGCGCCACCCGGCGCTCAGCTGCTGCTGCACTTGCCATCGAGAAAATCAGCAGGGTGGTGGCCAGGCAGGCTAGAGCTCTATTTTTCATGGCTAATCACTTTCAGTTTGCTGCCGCCGGTTTTTTGGTGGCATTTTTTGCTGCAGCCTTGCTTTTGGTTGGGCGTTCCGATGCGACCGGCATCGCAGAAATGACATTCTGCTCACCGACCATCACTGCCCCACCGGTCAGGCGAATAGGCACCACGGTAAAGCGGTTGCCGATGTTGATCTCTGTACGGTAGACACCCTTGCCAGTCTGAAATTCCAGCGTTTGTTTGCCGTAAGGCAGGATGGCGCGCGCTACCGAAGTGCGCTCAGGCAGGGTCCGCCACGAGCGTTCGTCGGCTTGCTCGGTTACTACAGAAGCCACCGCGACCAGAACACCGGCGGCAGTGCCGCCTTTTTTCGCTGCCTGATCTTGTGCCACCGACTTGGCAATGGCGCGTACGGTGGTCCGGAGCATGATGCCTGGCAGTTGGTCTTTCAACAGGCGGCGTGCCATGGTATCCATGTTGACCAGCGTTTCAACGGGTAGGCTCTTGCCGGCAACCTGTAGGGTCCCTGGTACGAAGCCTTTGTTTTCCGCTTTGATTAGTGGGAAGGATAGCGGCGTGATGACCAGACGCTTGTTGATCGGAATTGGCAGGGGAATGGTCACTGATTTCCATGACGGGGCGAAACCGGACTCGACAACGAACAGCACATCGGACTCGTTCGGCCCGGCCCGGCGCTTGCCTGCCTTCAGGCCTTCTTTGGCCTGTTTGCTGTCAGGTTGTAACTCCAGTGCATTGCGATACCCCGGTTCGGCCATTGAGGGTTCGCCAGTGACATCAAAGAAATAGCCGGCGAGGTAATGGGAAAAGGCGTTCTGGAAGCCATTTTTCAGCTGGCGGACATCCGGTGTATCTAGCTCAGCCATCGGGTAGCCCTTCTCACCCAGTTGCTTGGTGTCGGCTTTGACCTGATTTTTGTCGCCTTCTTCCTTGAGTTTGTCGTATTCCTTTTCGCGGAAGCTCTTGATCAGTGTTTCGCGCTCGACAGTTTTCTTCATTTCGACCCGTGCGTTGTCGAAATCGCCGAGCATGATGTGATTGAGGGTCAGGCGGGTAGATAGTGCCACCTTCTCATAATCCTGCCCGTCGTAGCGGCGCACCCGGTCACTGACCAGATAGCTGCCGATGTCGCCAAACAACTTGGTAGCGTTGGTTCGGTACTCATCCTCCCAAGTCCGCACTACTTCATCTGCCTTCAGCCAGGTGTCGCGCCCATCCCGGTACTTGCTCTGTAAATTGAGCAATTCGCCCTTTTCGAGAAAGTACAGGATGTCTTTATCTGTGTCATCGGCTATTGCTTTGCCGTCTTTATCCTTGCTGGCAAACATCGATGCGTTGTTGCGCTCAAGTCCCTCGATCGCTTGGGGAATTGCCCCCGCCTTGACTTGAACTACAATTTCTTTGAGTTCTGAATCGTAACTGCGCAAGGGGCTGCCGGCGCAGCCTGTGAGCACAACAGTCACGGCGGCGGAAAATAGTGGAACTGCGTACTTGAACATGGAGGATACCGAGTCAGGAGGCAAAGAGCATATGATGTCGGATTAACATTGTGCTGTCCACAGTGCCGGTGCTTATCGGTTAACATAGCGAGATGATAGGACGACTAACTGGCCTGCTGGCCGAAAAAAATCCCCCGCAGATCGTGCTCGACGTAAATGGCGTAGGCTATGAGATCGACGTGCCGATGAGCACCTTCTATAACCTGCCGGGGAGCGGTGAAAAAGCCACTTTGCTGACGCACTTCGCAGTGCGCGAGGACGGCCATTACCTCTATGGTTTTCTGACCGAAGCCGAGCGCTTCGCTTTTCGTCAGTTGCTGAAAGTGTCGGGCATTGGGGCGCGAACGGCGCTATCGGTGCTTTCTGGCTTGTCGGTTGGTGATCTGGCGGCGGCAATCGCTCAGCAGGAGTTGGGGCGCTTGATCAAGATTCCCGGTATCGGCAAGAAGACCGCTGAGCGTCTGCTGCTCGAATTGAAGGGCAAGCTGGCCGAAACCACCGGTGTTTCGCTGAGTGCTACGGTGCACGACGCAAAAAGCGATATTTCCAATGCGCTTCTTTCCTTGGGTTACAACGAAAAAGAAGCTGCCTCGGCGATGCGCCTGTTGCCGGCCGATGTCAGTACATCGGATGGTATTCGTCAGGCCTTGAAGCTACTTTCCAAGGGCTGAAATGTTTAGCGAAGAGAACCCCAAGCGGCTGGCCCAAATAGCGCTGATCTCGCTGTTGATCATCGGCTGTATCGCAGTTTTGTTGCCGATGATTGGGGCGATTCTCTTTGCTTTTGTAATCTGGATTTGTACTTGGCAAACCTATTCCGAGAAAGTTTTGCCCCGGATTGGTGGGCGGCGCTCGTTGGGTGCAAGCCTGATGACTTCTTTGCTGGTGGTTGTCATGCTGGTGCCGATGATTTTCTTGGTCGGTAGTCTGGCCAGTGGTGCCGACAAACTGGTCGAAGAATTTCGGCCGCGCATTGAACAGGGCTTGCCCGCCAATCCACCCAAACTTCTCAGAGATTTGCCGTTTGTTGGCAGCGAAATCGATTCCAGTTGGCATCGGGTAGCGAGTAGCCGGGCTGAACTCAATAGTCTGCTTAAACAATTGGTTGATCCGGCGCGCCGGCTGGCGCTGGCTACCGGCAAAGTTGCGGGTAATGGTCTGCTGCAAATGGCACTCGTTCTGTTCGTCCTCTTCTTCCTTTATCGCGACGGGGAGGTGATCTCTCGCTCGCTTTACACCGGAGCGCGTAAGCTGGGCGGTGAACTGGGTGAGGAAATGGTCGACCGGACACGCGGCACTGTGATTGGCGTGATGCTGGGTATCGTCGGGACGGCAGCAGCTCAGGGCACAGTGGCGATGATTGGATTTCTGATCGCAGGCGTGCCGGGGGCGGTGCTCCTTGGCTTTGCGACATTTTTCCTCTCGATGATTCCGATTGGCCCACCGTTGATCTGGGGTAGTGCGGCTGCCTGGCTTTATGGTCAGGAACAGACCGGCTGGGCGATTTTCATGGTGCTTTATGGTTTGCTGGTGATTAGCAGTATCGATAACTTTCTCAAGCCGGTGTTGATGGCGCGTGGCGCTGGTATTTCTATCCTGCTGATTGCCCTTGGTGTGCTGGGCGGGATTCTGGTTTTTGGCTTTATCGGTATTTTCCTTGGCCCTGTATTGCTGGCGCTTGGCCATATGCTGCTTGGCCGCTGGACGCGTGAGGAAACCCCCGCATGATAGAAACAGACAAGCTCGTCGCTGTTGAGCGCATCATTGCCCCGCAATCAAAGTCAGCGCAGGAAGAGGCGCAAGAGCGCGCGTTGCGTCCGAAGCGGCTGGCCGATTACACCGGTCAGGTGAAAATCCGCGAGCAACTGGAAATTTTCATTCAGGCAGCGCGAAACCGTAGCGAATCACTCGACCATGTGCTGCTCTTCGGGCCGCCGGGTTTGGGCAAAACGACGCTGGCCCACATTGTTGCGGCTGAAATGGGGGTCAATCTGCGCCAAACTTCTGGCCCGGTGTTGGAGCGCGCCGGTGATCTAGCCGCAATCCTGACCAACCTTGAGCCGCACGATGTGCTGTTTATCGACGAAATTCACCGACTTTCTCCAGTGGTTGAGGAAATTCTCTATCCAGCACTTGAAGATTTTCAGATCGACATCATGATTGGTGAAGGGCCGGCGGCACGTTCGGTCAAGCTTGATCTGCCACCGTTCACGCTAGTTGGTGCAACGACGCGGGCGGGGATGCTGACCAATCCGCTGCGTGACCGCTTCGGCATCGTCGCGCGTCTGGAGTTCT
>CAYRBE010000084.1:3730-9097 GCA_964422345.1 uncultured Dechloromonas sp. | reverse complement strand
GCCACGCCCACCGATGCCAGCGTTTTGTGACGATCGGGATCAATGCTATCAAAAGCCCCTGCCTTGATCAGCGCCTCGGTCGTCCGGCGATTAACCATGCGCTTGTCGCAGCGCTGGCAGAAATCAAAAATATCCTTGAACGGGCCGTCAGCTTCACGCGCTTTCAAAATCACATTGACCGCTTGCTCGCCGGTTCCTTTCACCGCACCCAAGCCATAACGCACAGTGCTACGGTCCACCGGCTCAAAACGATAATTTGAAGAATTAACATCCGGTCCAAGAACAGTCACTTTGTTGGCGATCGTATCTTCGTAGAAGATTTTCACCGAGTCCGTATTGTCCATGTCCGACGACATCGTCGCGGCCATAAAGGCAGCGCAGTGATGCGCCTTGAGCCAGGCCGTGTGATAGGTCACAACGGCGTAGGCGGCAGTGTGTGACTTGTTGAAACCATACTCCGCAAACTTGGTCATCAGGTCGAACAACTGCTCAGCCAATGCCGGGTTATAGCCTTTTTCCTTGGCGCCGGCAGCAATCGTTTCGCGGTGCTTGGCCATTTCTTCGGGCTTTTTCTTGCCCATCGCCCGGCGCAACATGTCCGCGCCACCCAGCGTATAACCACCGATGATCTGCGAAATCTGCATCACCTGTTCCTGATACACGATCACGCCATAGGTTGGCGACAAACATGCGGTCAAGTCAGGGTGGAAATAGTCGATCTTTTGCTGCCCTTTTTTCCGCAGAATAAAGTCATCAACCATCCCTGAACCCAGCGGCCCCGGCCGGTAAAGCGCCAGCACAGCGATAATGTCTTCAAAGCGGTCAGGCGCCAGCTTCTTGAGCAGCTTTTTCATGCCCTCCGATTCAACCTGGAAGATTGCCGTCGTATTGGCATCCCGCAGAATCTGATAAGCCGCCTTATCGGTAAAACCGAGCGACATCAGATCAAGCTTCTCACCGGTCATCCGGCGGATATATTCAACCGCCAGTTCGATAATTGTCAGGTTACGTAGACCCAAAAAGTCGAATTTAACCAGCCCAGCCTTCTCGACATCGTCCTTATCAAACTGAGAAACCGGTGAAGCATCGCTACCCGTTGCCTTGTAGATCGGGCAAAAATCGGTAATTTTCCCCGGGGCAATCAACACTCCCCCGGCGTGCATACCGACGTTACGGGTCAAGTCTTCCAGACGCCCGGCGAGGTCGAACAGTTCTCGAATAGTCTCGCCATCCTGATCGCCCTCCATCATTTCCTTAAGCTGCGGCTCCTGCTCGAGCGCTTCGGCAAGCGATACCGGCTTGTTCTGGACGATGGGAATCAGCTTGGAAATTCGGTCGCACATCGAATAGGGCAGGCCAAACACCCGCCCGACATCTCGAATCACCGCTTTCGACGACATCGTGCCAAAAGTTGCAATCTGGCTAACCGCCTGCGAGCCATAGTGCTCACGAACATATTCGATCACCCGCCAACGGTTGTCCTGACAAAAGTCGACGTCAAAGTCGGGCATGGAAACCCGTTCCGGATTCAGGAAACGCTCGAACAGCAAAGCGTAGGCAAGCGGATCAAGATCGGTAATCCCCATCGAATACGCGACCAGCGACCCCGCACCAGAGCCTCGCCCCGGCCCGACGGGAACACCATTGTGCTTGGCCCAGTTGATGAAGTCGGCAACGATCAGAAAGTAGCCGGGAAAACCCATCTGAATAATCGTGTTGCACTCAAAAATCAGTCGGTCATCGTATTCCGGCCGGCGCTTAAGGCGCTCGTCAGCATCTGGATACAACTGCTCTAGTCGCTTTTCCAGACCGGCCTTGGCTTCAGCAACCAGAAAGTCATCAAGCGTCATCCCCGGCGGGGTAGGGAAGTCCGGCAGGAAATTTTTGCCCAGCGTCAGCTCAATATTGCAGCGCTTGGCAATTTCCAGAGAGTTTTCCAGCGCCTCCGGCAAGTCCGCAAACAAGGCCAGCATCTCAGCCTGCGTCTTGAAATACTGCTGGTCGGTATAGGTCTTGGGGCGACGGGTATCACCCAGCACATAACCTTCGGCAATACAGACCCGCGCCTCATGAGCACGGAAGTCGTCGGCATTCATAAACTGAATCGGGTGCGTTGCCACCAAGGGCAAGCCCAACTCACCGGCCAGATCAGCCGTTTGCTGAACGATCACCTCTTGCTGCGGCTGACCATAGCGCTGCACTTCAAGATAAAACGCATCCGGGAAAATTGCTGCCCAAGCTTGGGCGCGCATCGTCGCCAGATCAAAATTGCCATTGATCAGCGCCTCTCCGACATCACCCAGATGCCCCCCAGATAAAGCGATCAAGCCGCTACAACCAATCTCTCCAAACCATTCGCGACGAATTTCCGCACGATCACGCCGACCATCGACCAAATAGGCCCGAGTCAAAATCTCGCACAACTGCTGATAACCCTCGCGATTGCGCGCCAGCAAAAGTAGGCGCGTCGCATCTTCGGGAGTTTCCGGATTAGCAATCCAGACGTCAGCCCCCGCCACCGGTTTGACCCCCTTCCCCCGCGCCCCGCTGTAAAACTTGACCAGCCCGAACAGATTACCGAGATCGGTCAAAGCCAAGGCGGGCATGCCATCACCCGCGGCGCGTTTGATCGCATCACCGACACGGACGATACCGTCGGTTACAGAGTATTCGGAGTGAAGGCGGAGGTGTACATAAGCTGGAGAATTCATGAACGCATTTTACCGCGAGGCGGCTGATCGCTAATCAAACGCCGTCCGTAATTCGAGACAAATGACAAATCAATCGCTAATATAGACTTACTCTTTTTACTCTGGGGCGTCATGGTGCTTTTGATGCAGCGTATCGTCGCAACGGCACTACTTGCACTTTTGCTGCTGACCTCAGTTTGCGTCAACGCGGCTGAGCGACAAAAAATTCTTGTCCTGGCCTCGTATCATGCGGGACTATCCTGGACCGACGGCCAGATCGCCGGATTACGCGAAGGTTTAAGTAAAGCCGAAAACCCACCTGAACTTTTTATCGAGTATCTCGACACCAAGCGTACCCCGCCCACACCAGCCTACTGGGCCAAGTTAAGTAATTTATTTAACGAAAAATATCATCAAACAAAAATTGCTCTGGTCGTTGCACAGGATGATGATGCGCTTGATTTTGCGCTCCAGCAAAGACTGCCGGGGCGACTGTTAAACGGCATCCCGATTGTATTCAGCGGCGTCGCAGGTAGCCGCCTCAATGCACTGAGCAAGGAGCCCTGGCTCACGGGCGTTTTTGATGATGCGGACATTAGCAACAATATTCAGCTCTTGCTTAATATCAAGCCAACGCTCAAGCGTATCGTTTTCGTCCATGACCAAAGCAGAACCGGCCTTGCGCAAGCCAGCGGCGTCGAACAACTTGCCAATAAATATCCGCAGCTGAGTTTCGATTTCCTCACCAACCTGCCGGCCAAAGGAATACAAGTCCATCTCAGCGCGCTGGACAAAAACAGCGCAGTCATTCTGCTGACTTTTAACCGAGACGCTGACAACCAACTCTTTTCACACGAAGAAGCCTCTCGACTCTGGGCCGAAGCTTCACCTGTACCAGTTATTGCAAAAGAAGATGGCATGCTTGCGCCCGGCGTACTCGGCGGCATCGTAGTCAGTAGCCGCCTGCAAGGGACGCACGCAGCAGATGCTGCACTACGCATCCTTTCCGGGACCGACCCTAACAGTATGCCAATGCACGGTGGCGAAACCGAGGCCATTTTTGACTACGCGCAGCTTCAGCGATTCGGCATCTCAGCTGATTCACTCCCCACCGAAGCAGAGATTAAAAATCGCCCGCATTCAATGCGCGAAACCCACCCACGGGAATTCTGGCTATCTGTTGCCCTCATCACTTGCCTGAGCTTGATTATTCTCTTGCTGATCATCCACCGGCTGCGTCAAAAACGCACTCAAGCGGCGCTCAAAGCCAGTGAGGAACGCTATCGACTGCTACTTCGCTTCTCCCCTGTAGGTATCGTGCACTTTGACAACGACCTTAACCTGACATATTCCAACGACCGCTTTGCTGAAATTGTTAACGCTCCCCGGGGGAAATTAAACAATATCAATTTCAGGCAACTGAAAGATCAGTCACCCGTTCCCGCTTGCATGGATGCCATCGCCGGCAAGTCAGGCTATTACGAAGGTAGCTACACGAGCACGCTCTCAAATTCACAGACTTCTGTTTCGTTCAGAACTGCGCCCATCCATGGCGCAAGCGGTGAAATCATGGGCGGAATCGGCATTATTGAAGACGTTTCAGCCCGCATTGCGGCAGAAGCTGAAATCCGGCAGCTGAATACTGATCTCGAAAAAAGGGTTACTGAGCGCACCGCTGAGTTGGTCAAAGCCAATGCCGACATCCAGACTGCGATGAAAAAACTGGCCCAATCCGAAAGACTCGCCTCACTCGGCAGCCTGGTTGCCGGCGTCGCCCACGAACTAAATACCCCGCTGGGCAATGCCCGCACCGTTGCCAGCACACTGCACGAGCGGATCAAGGAGTTCAACTTCAGCATCGCCAACGGACAACTCAAACGCTCAGTGCTGGAGCGCTTCGTTACCGACAGTAACGAAGCAACCGCCATGATCGAACGCAACCTCGAACGATCCGCTGAACTGGTCAGGAGCTTCAAAGAAATTGCTGTCGATCAGACCAGTATCCGCCGGCGCAAGTTTGACCTCGCCCAAACCATTGATGAATTACTCAATACCTTGCGCCCCACATTACGCCGGACGCCACATACGGTCAGCGTCGATATTCCATCAGACATTATTCTCGACAGTTTCCCCGGCCCGCTGGATCAAATCATCGCCAATCTGATCAACAATTCGCTGATTCACGCCTTTTCGGAAGACGACGCTGGAGAAATCCAGATTACCGGGCGGCAGGAAGATGAAATGGCAGTCATCGAATACCGTGACAACGGGGCCGGCATGAGCGAATCAGTCGCCTCCCGCGCCTTCGACCCTTTCTTCACCACCCGCCTCGGCACCGGTGGCAGCGGCCTTGGCTTATACATCACGCGCAACCTGACCCACGACATTCTTAACGGCACGCTAAACTTCGAAACGGCGCCCAACCAAGGCGTCCATTACATCTTCAGGTTTCCCTTGGTAGCACCGGCCGAAACAACACCAGCAACGCTCTAGATTTCCGTTGTGCAAGACCACGGCGATTATTGGGAAGCAAGGTAAAATCTCGGCCCATGCCTGCCATTTCGCCACTTCGCCAGTCCCTCCTGCTTTTTTTGCTGGCGCTCGTCGTGCTTATTCCCGGCATCTGGGAAGCCACGGGGCTAACCGGCAAGGATGAGTTTTTCCTTGGCCTGCGTAC
>CAYRBE010000084.1:0-3630 GCA_964422345.1 uncultured Dechloromonas sp. | reverse complement strand
GTCGCTGCAATTTCCACCGCTGCACTTTGGGCCTTTTTAATCTGGTTTGATTTTCGTCGTTTTTACCTGTGCACCGTAGCATTCGTACTTCTTGCCGCAGGCTTCATGCTCAAAGGCCCCATCGTTGCCCTAGTCTTCGGCGGCGGCTGTCTGGCACTGATTTTCAGCCGTCAGATGCCTTGGCGCGACCAATTGCGAGACATCTGGCCACAACGCCTTACGCTGACCACCCACATTCTGCTCTGGTCGGCACTATCGCTTCCCTGGTTCTTCATCGTGCGCAGCCAATACCCGGAAGCCGCCAGTCTCGTACTGGCCGACGAACTGGAATCAAGACAATTCTTCAACTTATCACCGCGCATCTTCCTTGGCTTGCTCAATATTGCCCTGCCCTGGGTCTTTGTCTTTGCCTTGGCCCTCTGGCAACTACGGCGCAAACCTGGTCCGGCAAGATTCGCCCTGATCTGGTTTGCTGCCACCTTCCTCCCCTTCCTGTTGATCAAGAGTTTCGACCGCTACCTGATTGGCTCGCTAATTCCGATGGCAATACTGATCGCCATCGCCCTGCCCAAAATGAATGCACAGTGGCCGTTTCGGCTCGGCATGACAATCGCCCTGCTGCTGGGTAGCACACTCGCCGGTTTCGCCTTCTGGTTCCAACTCGGCGGCTGGTACTGGCTGATTGCACCAGCTGCTTATCTGGCGTGGGCATGGTGGGGAAAACAGCCTTTGGCTCACGTCCTTGCCGCCCCTACAATATTCTGGATTGCTTTACTCTGGGGCGTTTTTCCCGCATTGGGCGTGAACGCCGTGCCAAACACCGTCGTCGAACTAGGCAAAAGCCAAGCCATCGCCATGTTTGATGGCCCGCAACCCGCCATGCTCCCCATCCTCAGCGCCCAAACCCACCGCCAATACTCACGGCTCGACAAATTTGATTTGAGCGAGTTAAGCGCAACCAAAACCCCGGTGTTTGTCGAAGACAAAGACCTCGCCCGCTTTCAGGCAAGCGTGAGTTCGGCCAACTTTACCGCCAAGCCACTCGGCAGTTATCAAACCCTCGCCTCACACGGTTCGGGTTTGCGCTTTGCAAAAGTCGGCGCAACTACTGATGACTGGAATACTGCGCTGGCCACTCGCTCGCTTGAGTCACTGATGACCACAGTCCGCTGGTTTGAGATTACACAGCCATGATGCAACTCCCGACCTCGCTCCCGCGCTGGCTTGCACCACTACTCTTTAGCTTGGCACTCAGCGCAGCATTTTGGCGCGCCCCTTCGCCAACACCGCCAGAATTTGTCCCGCCCCAACCGGCAAACGCCTCAAACCTACCGCCCAGCTTCCATAGCGAACAACTCCCCCGCGCCGGCGAATCAGCCCATGCGGCAACGCTAACGCAACTACCAGATGGCCGCATTGCCGCCGCATGGTTTGCCGGCAGCCGAGAAGGCGCAGCCGATGTCGCGATCTGGTTCAGCACCCGCAACAAAGATAGCTGGAGCCAGCCAATCGCCATCGCCAATCGCGAAAGTACGGCTGGTGGCACCTTTGCCCACGTCCGCAAAGTTGGCAATCCGGCGCTGTACGCCGAAGGCAACTGGCTTCACCTCTGGTACGTCAGCGTCGGCATCGGCGGCTGGGCCGGTAGTTCAATCAACCACAGCGTCTCCACCGATGGCGGCAAAAGCTGGTTCAAGCCGACCAAGCTGCAAACATCGCCCTTCGGCAATATCAGCACGCTAGTTCGCTCGCCCCCCATTCCGCTGGCTGATGGTGGGCTGGGACTCCCGGTTTATCACGAATTTATTGCCAAATATGGCGAGTGGCTACGCATCTCGGCCACCGGACAAATTATCGACAAAGTACGCATGGTTCATGATGTCCGTAGCCTGCAACCCGCGGTCGTCGCGCTCGACGAACATCGGGCTTTAGCGCTATTACGTGATGCCGGCCCCGGCCCGGGCAAGGTTCAGGTAACGACCACCGCCAATGGTGGGCAAAGCTGGGAAGCCGGCAGCGCCCTGCCTGTACCCAACCCCAACTCATCCGTAGCGCTCCTACGCCTGCGCAGCGGCCGTCTGCTTTTAGCGGGAAATCCACCCGACGGGCGCGAAGCATTATTGCTCTGGCTATCGGCTGATGAAGGCAAGACCTGGCAGGCGAGCAAAACGATAGAAACAGCCCCCGATGGCGGCGCAGAATTTTCCTACCCAGCATTCACACTCGGTCGCGACGGCTTGATCCATCTCGCCTACACCTGGCGGCGGCAAGGTATTAAATACACCAAATTCAGTGAAGCATGGCTCGACGGAGTACAACCATGAACCCAGCCGTTGCCTATGGTTTGCTCGCCCACGGCCTGATTTTCGGGGCAATTGTTTCATTATTGCCGCTCGGCCTGCTCCGCCAACGCGCCGCGCTTGCGGCAACCGCTTTAGCCTTGCTCGCCGGCATTGCACCTGTAATGCACGGCATAGTAGGTACGCCTTCAGTCACCCTATTGTTTTTAGCCATTTGGCAATTAGCCGGCAAAACCCCATCGCCGCTTAGCTATCGCCCGGCATTAGGCTTGGTCATTTTTGCCTCACTGTTCTACCCTGCCGCCTTAGGTGTAGGTGGATTTGACCCCTACGCGCCGGGTTACCAACCCTGGGCCTTACTTGCCGGACTGGTTCCAGTCGCAGCCGCGCTCTGGTGGCGAAAACAAAACCTCTGGCTAATTATTTTAAGCCTTGACCTTGCCGCCTACGCCAGCGGAATATTCGCTAATTTATGGGATGTTTTGATTGACCCGCTCTTGGTCTTGCTGGCTCTGATCATTGTCTGCCGCAAGGGCATCATTCACCTTATCGCAACAAGGAATCGCTGATCAATTGGCGAATACTGCCCGCCTCAAAAGGCTTATCGCAGATCGCTGAAACGCCGGCCCGCTCAACCGCCGCCAGTCGCCCCATATTTTGTTCGCTGGTCACCATCAGCACCGGCACCGCACTTTGCCAACTTTGGGTACGGATATACTCGGTCAATTCCCGACCATCCATTTCCGGCATGTTGTAATCGGTAATCACCAGGTCCACCGTTGTGTCCTGCAGCAAGGCAACCGCATCCTTGCCATTTTCCGCCTCGGTAATTTTTTCGATGCCAAGTTCCTTGAGCAGGCGGCACAAATGGCGGCGTGAGGCACTACTGTCATCAACCACCAAAACCCGCAGGCTTTCGATCTCAGCCAGATCGACATCCTCCGGCGGATTCAGATAATCTGCCGCCGCGTAAAGCGCCCGCGACAACTGCTGCTCAGTGAACGGCTTGGCCACAATACTGCACGCCCCGGATTGCCGTACCGGCTCCAACACTTGCGGCCGGGTTTCGCTGGAAATCAGAATAAACGGCACAGCATCAAGTGCTGCATCAGAACGCATCGCCTGCACCAGATCCGTACCTGCCATATCAGGCAGATACAAACTACTGATCACCACCAGACCCAGCGCCGCCTCGGTCAATGAAACCAGCGCAGCCTCACCAGACGCTACCGCCGTAATCTGACAAATCCCCTGATGCTCAAGCATACGAGTCACCAAAGCCGCCTGCATAGCCGAAGGCTCAACCAACAGGACGGACAGATCAGCAAGG
>CAYRBE010000083.1:1679-9104 GCA_964422345.1 uncultured Dechloromonas sp. | reverse complement strand
CGTTACCGCCCGCGTTTTCTGAATGATCGCCGGATCAATGGCGGTGTCCGTTTTTGGCAAGAGCACCGTGAAACACTGGCTCGTGCCGAACAAACCTACGGCGTTCCGGCGGAGGTGATTGTTGCCATCATTGGTGTCGAAACTGAATATGGCGCCAACACCGGCAGCTTCCGTGTGCTTGAAGCACTCGCCACCCTCGCCTTTAACTACCCACGACGTGCTGAGTTTTTCCGCACTGAGCTTGAACAGTTCCTGCTTCTGGCACGTGAAAATGGACAAAACCCACTTTACCTGAAAGGCTCATTTGCCGGCGCGATTGGTATCCCGCAGTTTATGCCGGGCAGCCAGCGACGTTATGCGGTTGATTTTGACGGCGACCAACGGGTTGATCTGAGCAATAGTTTTAGCGATGCCATTGGCAGTGTCGGTCGCTTTTTGGAGCAGCATGGTTGGCAAGCTGGGAAGTCTGTCGCCATACCCGTAAAGGTCAACGGCTCAACTCATACCAGTCTGCTTGAAGCAGGTATCCGCCCAACCCTGAAGGCTGCCAATTTGGCTGAAAAAGGCATACAAGCAAATATAGACCCGGAAAGCATGGTTGCGTTGATTGACCTCGTATCGCCCAATCGGGAAACTGAATACTGGTTAGGTTATGAAAACTTCTACGTCATCACCCGCTACAACCGTTCAAGCTTCTATGCAATGTCTGTTTTTCAACTTGCAGAAGAGATTCGTGGCCGAATGCGCTAAAGAATGACGCAAAACAGTCAGAAAATTCGCTTTCTGCGACGTCATATCCCCGAGTTTGAATGTGTACCGGGCTGCCACGACTGTTGTGGCCCGATCACCGCTTCCAGCGAAGAAATGGCAAGGTTGCCGGTGATAAGTGAAGCGACTCGGTCTGCTGCCTTGGCTGAATGGAATTGTCCCCATTTAGGCGAAAATGGCTGTCAGGTTTACGAGGAGCGCCCTCTGGTCTGCCGACTATTTGGAACAACGCCCAAACTAGTCTGCCCGAATGGAAAACGTCCTGACGAGATGATCTCAGCGAAGATCGAGCAGCAGATTTATCAGTATTTTTCTGAAAACAGGCATGTCCTAATCTGACCTCTACAAGCCGTATTTGACTGCATCTGCCTGATCAATGCACTGAAAATTGGTCGTGCAATTAGTTAGAGAGCATTTTTCTGACGTTTTGATGACTATTTGCTTACGTTGCCGGCACAGCCTTTCTGCGCTCGACTGGACCTTAGCAAGGTCCTTGTCAGTGAACGGGTGATTGAAGGTTAGATAATTGGTGTCATTTTCATAATCGACATATTGGAAACCAGTACAACCAGTCAGCAGCAAGATAAAACCTGGTATCAGGTACTTTATGTTCATGACGATCAACTCTTAAAAAATTGGAAAAAGTTACTTCAATACCTAGGAATATCTACACTCAAGCCAGCGGTACCTAAAGCAATGCTACACCCCAAGAGTGCTTCCTTCGGGGCGCGGTGTGCCTGCCTATTTCGTCTTTTTTGCTGGCGCTGGTTTTGTCGCAGTTTTAGCTGATTCAGGTTTTTCAGCAGCCTTTTCAGTAGGTTGATTCGGCGCTTCGCCGTAAACCAATTTGCCATTACTGGTTTGTTGATCATCCTTGAACTCACCTTCCCAGTAATCGCCACCAACCCAGGTCAGCCGGCCCTGGCCATGCTTATTCCCCTGCACCCAGGCACCGGAATAAACATCTCCGTTACTCAAGGTATAAACCCCTTGTCCATGCGGTTCGCCACTGATGAAATCGCCTTCGTAACGATCGCCATTGGTATAGGTCAATACCCCGTGGCCGCTGATGACGTCATTCGCCCAATCACCTTCGTAACGCTTGCCATCACCCCAGACGAAAGTCCCTATTCCATGTTTTTTTCCGGCAACCAGCATGCCCTCATAGCGATCACCATTTTGCCATTCGATCTTGCTCTTACCACTGGCTGCGCCGGCATTATCAATTTTTGCCTGCCCGGATAAGGTGTAAGCATCGGTCTTAACCAGTTTTTCCAATGCCTCGGGATTAGCTCCAATGGCCGCTAGTGTCGCTGGTGGTGCGCTACCTGCAGGCTTGACCAATGCAGGTGGCGTTTTGACCACTTGATCTGTCGATTTAACGTCCTCTTCAACTGACCTTGCTGCAACGCTTGTCTTCACAGGAGCACGACTAGGCGCAGCTAGCGTCGCAGGAATACGGCCAGCGGGAATGAAGTAAAAATCTCCAGTCATTGAAGACGACTCCCAAGGTACCTGCGTACTTTGTGTCGCACGCATCACCTCGCGCCGTACATACTTGAATATCTGCTCAATGGTCAGGCCAGGCACCTGCATTTGTTTGAGCAATTCTTGCGTAAATAGACCATTTCGGCCGTCACCATCAGCAGCCGTTTTACCCGGTGAGGTGGCGTAGGCGATCAAACTGCCTTTGGGGGCATCCATTTGGGCCAGACCGCCGCCAATGCTGCGAAACCGCCGTTCAAACGGGTTATTTCGGCAGGCATCGAGGATCACCACATTGACGTCGCTCGTCCCTAATTGATCGAGCAAGCCATCCACATCTACCGACTCAACACTGATCGAGCGCTCATTTGAAATTTGCGCATCAATCGGCACCAGATAGTTCTTCCCCTTCACCTGCAAACCATGGCCGGCGTAGTAGAAAAGCGCAACGGTATCCGGGGTGAGCTTCTGGCCAAACTTGGAAATGGCCCGATTCATATCCTTCTGATTGCCATCAAGCAACTCAATGACATCGAAGCCATTACTACGTAAGGTGGTAGCCATATCACGAGCATCATTGACCGGATTGCTCAGCGGTGCAGTCGGGTACGCCGAATTGCCGATAACCAGCGCAACCCGCCGTTCGAGCGCGTGCGACAGGGGCATCATTCCCAACCACAGGGCCAGGCTAAGGAGCGCGGCTTTTAATAGATTGTTGAGCATTTAAAATAGTTGAAAGTATGGGATGAATCCGAGTCTGCCAATACTCAGCCTAGCAGATCAATACAAAGAATCGCGTGAAATGTTTCCCCGCTTGACGAGCTTACGCAAGCGATCAAGCCCTTCCACCTGAATTTGCCGAACCCGTTCACGAGTCAATTCAAGTTCGGTGGCAATGACGTCCAGCGTCGCCACGTCATGTCCACGCAACCCGTAGCGTCGCTCAATGACCATTCGCTGGCGCTCGGTCAACTGCTCAAGCCAGTCATCGACCAGTGCGCCAACTTCGCTTGACTGCAATAATGATTCTGGGTCACAACTACCATCATCAGCAATGATTTCGGCCATCGTGTGGTTAGGATCGACATCCAAGGGTGCATCGAGCGAAGCAATATGTTCATTAAGAGAAAGAATGCGCCGCACATCATCAGGCGAACGATCAATCAGGGCAGCAATACGTTCGACGGTGGTATCACGCCGGTCAGATGACTCCAGATGTCGCATAGCACGCAGAACGACATTGATTTCTTTGACGATATGAACTGGCAGACGAATCGTTCGTGACTGATTCATGATGCTGCGTTCTATACTTTGCCGTATCCACCAGGTTGCGTAGGTCGAAAAACGGAATCCGCGCTCAGGGTCAAATTTCTCCAAGGCATGGATTAGCCCGAGATTCCCCTCCTCAACCAGATCAAGCAAAGGAATGCCACGGTTCAAATAGCGCTTGGCAATATTTACGACCAGTCGCAGATTGTGCTCAATCATTTTCTGCCGCGCAGAAAAATCGCCAGCCCGGAGTAAACGGGCGGTGGCCATTTCTTCCGCTGGCGTCAATAACGGCTTGGCACCAATTTCGTTGAGGTAAAGCTGTGTTACATCCTCAAGCAACTCTTGCTCAGGAGAAACCGCCTCAGCCTCACTCAGAAGAGCCGAGTCCTCCGGCTCTTCTTCAAGATCGAGTGCTTCATCATCAAGCGGCGCGTCGTCCTGACTCATCGTTTCGGCAAATATTGAGCAGGATCGACCGGCTTACCCTGCTTGCGGATCTCGAAATGCAATTTAACCGAGTCCGCACCAGTGTCACCCATTTCGGCAATTTTCTGACCACGTGAGACCTGCTGACCTTCCTTGACCAGAATTTTCCGGTTATGAGCATAGGCTGAGAGATAAGTGGCATTGTGTTTAACAATCACCAATTCACCATATCCGCGTAAACCTGCACCAGCATAAACCACTTTGCCATCACCGGCTGCTATCACCGCTTCACCGGCCTTACCCGAGAAATCTAGTCCTTTATTGCCGGATTCGCTGAACGGTGCGGTGACTTTGCTCGAAACCGGCCAGATCCAAGGTACATCATCCGGCCCACCAGCACTGGCTGCAGCCGGCTCAGGCTTGGGTTCAGGTTTGACTTCGGGTTTTGTTTCAGCAGGAACTACGGCTGGCGGCGTTGCCTTGGCCGGTTCCCCTGCCTTATTCAGGCGGGCATACGCTTCATCAGAATACGGCTCTTTACCAACCTTGGGTTCGCGCTTCAGGCTACTACTTTGTGAAGCAGTCGTCGTTGGCGTACTTGCCGGAGACTGATCAAGCGTCCTTGTTTCTACCACTGAGCTGGTTGCGATGGGTTTAGCAACTACGCCAGCAGTATTTTCTACTCCGCCCGGTGGCGCAACGCGCAACACCTGGCCCTCTTTGATACTTGAAGCATTGACCAGATTATTCCAAGCCGCGATATCACGATAGTCCTGCCCGTTCTCAAGAGCAATCCGATACAAAGTATCGCCACGTTTGACCGTGTAATAACCCGGGCCTGCGGGTTGAGCTGCAGTCGAGGCTCGTGATTGCGGACTGGAACTCCGCTCGTAAGCTGGCGCCGGTTGCTGTGAAAAACAGCCGGCCAGCAACAGACAAGGGAGCGTTAAGGAGATAACTCTTGGTGAAATAACTCGAATCATTGCATTCCTGCGAGTAGTGGAACAAATCGAACCGCATCAAGCCGGTTTTCGACATATCCTTGAGACGTTCTTTCAATAAAACTCAAATACTGCTCAGTTGAACCAACCGGCAGAATCAAGCGTCCGCCCATTGCCAGTTGCTCTAGCAAGGCTTGTGGCACATTCGTTCCTGCGGCAGCAACAATGATACTGTCAAATGGTGCTGCTTCGGGCAAGCCCATTTGGCCATCCGCATGTTTCAGGCGAACATTGAATTGCTGGAGGGTGCGCATATTTGCTTTTGCCTTCTCCAGCAAGGGCCCCAAACGTTCAACCGAATAAACTTCACTGGTGAGTTGTGCCAGCACAGCAGCCTGATAACCACAGCCTGCACCAATTTCTAAGGTTTTACCTAAGCCGCTACGGCCATTGAGTAGCAGCTCAATCATTCTGGCAACCACGTAAGGCTGAGAAATCGTCTGCCCCATCCCAAGTGGTAAGGCAGTATCTTCGTAAGCTCGCGAAGCCAGCGCTTCTTCGACAAAAACGTGGCGCGGCACTGCTGCCATTGCAGTCAATACCGTTTCGTTGCGTATTCCTTTTTCCCGCAAGCGCTCGATCATGCGAGTTCGAGTCCGCTGCGAGGTCATTCCAATTCCGTTTAGCACGCTAAATTCACTTCATCCAATCTCGAATAGCCGGCAATTGTGCCGTATGCGTCAGGTCAATCTGCAAAGGTGTAATTGAAACACGACCTTGCTCAATGGCGTTGAAATCTGTGCCCGGGCCGGCATCGGCTGCCGCACCGGCTGCACCCACCCAATAAACAGTTTCATTGCGTGGGGAGTTCATTTTAACTACAGGTTCAGCCTTGTGGCGCCGCCCCAGACGGGTTACTTCCATACCTTTTAAATCAGCATAGGGAATATCGGGGATATTTACATTCAACAAAACAGCTTGTCTGATTGGATTACTTATGTGCCGCTCGACTAACTCACGTGCAACGCGTCCAGCAGTTTCGTAGTGAACACCCTCAAAACTGGTCATTGAAACTGCAATGGAAGGAATGCCGAGTAAAAAGCCCTCGGTGGCGGCAGCGACCGTACCAGAATAAATGGTGTCATCGCCCATATTGGCACCATTATTGATGCCAGAAACAATAATGTCGGGCATCACATCAAGCATGCCGGTGACAGCCAGATGAACACAGTCGGTCGGTGTGCCATTTACAAAATAAAAACCACTGGCGGCCTTCTTTAAAAACAAAGGCCGATCCAGCGTTAAAGAATTACTTGCACCGCTGCGGTTCTGCTCAGGAGCAACAACAACGATCTCTCCCAGCCCGGCAAGGGCCTCATATAGTGCGGCCAGTCCCGGGGCAAAATAACCATCGTCATTGCTCAGCAGAATACGCATTATTTACACCAGTAGATTATCGAGACTGCCACCATTGGCCACCCAGGCTTCAACCCATTTTGGCGTCCGGCCACGGCCTGTCCATTCCAGCGCAGCATCTTGCGGGTGACGATATTTAACTTTGACCTTTTTGACCGCAGCAGGCGTTTTAACCTTGACGTCACGGGCCAGCAAGTCTTCAACGGTATAACCACGGGCTTTGGCAAAAGCGCGCACTTCATTGAGAATAACTTCTTTCTCCAAAGCCTCACGACGCTTTAATTCGGCAGGAATCTGCTGCTGCAAATCACGCAATTCGGCAACCGATAAATTAGACAATTCCATAATTACCTCCAGATTCAAATAAGAGGCAATACTGTAAATTGCCTTAATCTATTAATCAATACTAATTTTCAACTTAGGGTATTTAAAACAATACAGCATCAACCTGCTTGTGGCGTTGATTCACCATTTCATCGAGTAATTTGAATAACTCGCCACTTGCCGCTTCACAGGCTTCAAATTTTCCGAAAATACGGTTGCGCAACTCTGGGTTGCTCTCCCAGTCACCATCGCTCAGATCTGAGGCACTGTGAACAGTGTCGTGGATCAAACAATGCGGTGTCGCGATTGATTTATAGGCACCAAGCTGAGCATAGGTATTATCTTCAGCCATACGATCATACCATTTACCAAAACGGCAATTATGTTCATCCGCTGAAATCACGTGACGGGCGTTGTCGTTGTTACCTGTGCCAATTACATTGATATACGCATTTTGCTTGTAATGCAGCACATCAACTTTTGCCAGTGATGAAAAGCTGATGTCATGCACATAGGCAATTTTTTGCATGGCCTGTCGCGCTGTTTGCGCCATCGACATGAAGCGTAGCTCTACCCCTGCAGCCTTTTCACCTGAATCACGTGCCATTTCCCGCATAGTTTCTGCATCACGCAACAATCCCCCTGCTTCATGACGCAAACCGGACATTACCGTTGAGATTTCCTGAGAGGCACTCTTGCTTTTTTCTGCCAATTTGCGCACTTCGTCGGCGACTACAGCAAACCCCCGCCCCTGCTCTCCGGCGCGGGCAGCTTCAATTGCGGCGTTGAGCGC